>CAYUID010000083.1:0-1509 GCA_964444765.1 uncultured Candidatus Saccharibacteria bacterium | reverse complement strand
TTATGATTTTAGGTACATGGAGTGAAGTTTTGAGAGCCTCGTTCAATAACCTTTGGGCGGGAGTTATCATGTTTGTTCCAAACTTAATAGTTGCTGTTGTTATCTTCATAATCGGTTGGGCAGTCGGAGCCATCATAGGCAAGGGCATAGCTCAATTTATGAAGATGATAAAGTTTGATGACGCTCTAAAGAGGGCAGGGGTCGAAGAGCTCGTTGAGAGAGGAGGATTAAAGCTAAATTCCGGAGGTTTCCTTGGGGGTTTGGTCAAATACTTCATCATCGTTGTCTTTCTTATAGCTAGCTTCGATGTTCTTGGCCTAACTCAAGTAACTGATTTCCTAAGGGGAGTAGTTGTTGACTATTTGCCACATGTTATCGTCGCGGTTCTCGTCCTTTTGGTCGGTTCTGTTGTAGGCGATGTATTGTCTCGAGTAGTTTCAGCTTCTGCTAGAACAGCTGGGCTGACTTCAGCAGGTCTACTAGGAACAGTCTCCAAGTGGGCAGTATGGGTCTTTGCTCTTCTAGTTGCTCTAAGCCAAATGGGTATCGCTGGAACATTCATCCAAACTATGTTCACAGGTTTTGTTGTAGCAGTTTCTTTGGCTCTCGGACTTTCATTTGGTTTGGGAGGACAGAATGCTGCAAGTAGGGCCATTGAGAAAGTTCAAAGTAATATTTCGCATCACTAAAAGCAACTTTCTAGGTTCTTGCAAAAACTGCCACTCGGCAGTTTTTGCATATATTTTGAGCCATTTTTATCTAATATCGATCAATTTGACAGCTATTTGGCCTTCATATATACTTTCACTTATCTCAGATATGTTAATAAATCACTTATTTTCAAAGCGGTATAGATAACGGCCTACTTGGTTGTTGTAAAAAATCCCGCTTTGAAAGGCGGGATTTTTTGATCCTGAGCTTGTCTAAGGACAAGTTGGAGGATCTAAAATATATCTGAAAGTTACTTGAAAATATTCTCCGAAACAAACCGCAAGTTTGTCAGGAGTTAATGCCATCGTATTTTTTAAGAATTTTCCGCCGATGAGGTGGAGGGTCTTTTCGGAAATGCAGATGGAAAAAACTATCGAACTGAAAGAAGGATAATTGTTTTCAGGTGCCGATGAACAACCCTAGTGAATCTGATCCGAACGGGCTAGTACGACGTCGAGGCCTGACCCACCAAAAAGTGCCGTCAAGTACAACGCACGGGATCCCTTAGGTTATTGCTAGGGACTGATGAATTTGCGGGCCAATCCCCGGTGAGGCGTCAGGGCACCTGATTCAATTCTTCTTTGGCGACAGATTATCGTCGCCTTCTTCTTTCAGTTCGATAGTGTAGGTAAATCCTGTGATATGGCGCCTTGCGCCCAAGATCTTTCAGATCTATATCACAGGATAAAAAGTAAAAGTAAGTAACTGTTACATTCATTATATGTAACAGGATAAAGTAATATGTGGTTTTTAAATTTCCTAATGGGAAATTTAAGAGCGTATGGTGGATGCCTTGAC
>CAYUID010000082.1:0-1513 GCA_964444765.1 uncultured Candidatus Saccharibacteria bacterium | reverse complement strand
TCAGTATTTCAGCTACAAAATCCTCAAAAGGAAACCCCGATGGCCCAAGCTCCATTACCGCCTTTTTCAGAGAATATTTTAGAGCGAATGGACTATCAAGCTTGTGTAGAAGCTCAAAGGCGTGTTTATAGATCTCATATGTAGTGATGTTGTCTGTGAGGTGCCCTTGAACATGTTTTACTATGTTTACAATGGCTTTCTCTGGGGCACCAGATCGTCTTAGAGAATTTTCAAGTTTTTTTACATCAACTAGCTCGCTTGACCCATCAGCCTTGATTACATGTATTTCTGAAGACATAAGGCAATTATCCCAAAATTTTTTCGATTATTCCACCTCCGAGACAAGTTTCTCCATTGTAGAAAACTGGTGATTGCCCCACAGCAATTCCATTCTGGACATTATCAAAAACCACTTTGTAGCCATTTTTTTCCTTTTGAACAATGCAAGCCTGTTTTTCTTGTCTATATCTTATTCTGACTGTTGTTTTTAAAGGATAAGTAGGACTTTTTTCTGAAACAAAATGGATGTTGTTTAAAATTATCTCCTTTGTTGAATAAACCACTTCCTTTTCATTCTCTTTGCTTGCAACTGTTATTGTGTTTTTTCCTAAATCCTTTGAGACAACAAAGTATCTCGGTTCGTCCGGAGTCTTTTTTATGATTAAAAACCCGTGTCTTTGGCCGATTGTGTAAAATATTGACCCTTCGTGCTCACCCACAACTTCACCCTTTGTGTTTAAGACACGGCCCGGAACTGTCTTAATATAATGAGAAAGAAAATCTTTCATTTCTACCTTTCCTATAAAACATAAGCCTTGGCTGTCTTTTTTCTCCGCTGTTGGTAAACCAAACTGCCTAGCTAATTTTCTGACTTCCGACTTCTCCATCCCACCAACTGGAAAAAGAGTATGCTTTAGCTGATCCTGAGTTAGAGTATAAAGAAAATAACTTTGGTCTTTTTCTTTATCTTTAGACTCCATCAATTTGAAAATCTCTTTCTCCTCAAAATCTTTTTGGAGCACGGATAAATCGCTGGTACGATTTTCCTCAGTCTCGCCTACTCGGCTGCGAAGTCTCCAAAAAGATCTTAAGTCAACGAGATTTTTTCCGTGAGATATTTGTGCATAATGACCTGTGGCAACATAATCAGCACCCATTTCCCTAGCTTTATCCAAAAAACTTCCAAATTTGATGTATTTATTACAAAAAACATCTGGGTTCGGTACTCGCCCCTCCGAATATTCCTTTATCATATAATCCACCACTTCTTTCTTATATTCCTTTTCAAAATCAAAGGTTAGAAATGGCACACCCAAAGTAGCACAAACCCTCATGGCGCTCCTCCTTTCCTCCTTCCAGTCGCATGGTAAGAAATCTGGACTCCAGACCTTTAGAAACACTCCGGTAACATCGTATCCTTCCCTCTGGAGCAAGGCTAAAGAGACAGAGCTATCAACCCTCCCTTAAACTCCCACAAAAACCCTTCCCTTCTTTGGACATCCCACATTCTTTT
>CAYUID010000081.1:0-1601 GCA_964444765.1 uncultured Candidatus Saccharibacteria bacterium | reverse complement strand
ATAGTTATCCCAACATACAATCGAGTTAAGTTTCTCGAAACAGAGGTTGAGTGTTTTGCCAAACAGATTGTAGAAGGAAAATTTGAAAATATTGTTGAAATAGTTTTGGCTGATGATGCTTCAAGGGACACGACAGCAGAATATGTAAAAAATGTAAGTAACAAATATTCTTTTGTTAGGGGTTGGAGTAACCAGAAAAATTTAGGATTTTCGGGAAATGTAGATGATTTGGTAAAAAAAGCTTTTGGCCAATACGTTCTCATTTCTGGCGATGATGACCTCATGAGAGATGGGGCTGTAGCTTCTTTTGTTAAAAATTTAAAAGAGAGGAAGCCAAACTATGTTCTAATAAATACAGCGAATATCCTCTCCCTAGACGATTCAAACCAAAAATTTAAAGTAGTTTTAGAAAACCGCCTCAATATAAATGAAGACATTTGGGTAGAAAATTTTGATAGAGATAAAGAAAACTTAAAAAAAGCTAAAAATTGGGTCTATCTTACCAATCTCCTGCCGGCCGTAATCTTTAAAAAAGATTTGTATGAGAAAGAACATGTTACAGCTCTGAAATATATTACATTCGAAAACGTCTGGCTGTGGCAAGCACAAGTTTTGATGGGAATAAAAAAATACGGAAGACTTCTGGTACTAAAGGACGACTATGTCCTGCATAGAAAAAACGAAAATAATTGGACCAGAAATCCAGCCGGTGTGGCTCATTTGGATATCGTAGACTCGTGGGAGATCGGCAAAATGCTCTTGGACTACATGCCAGAAGAATATAAAAACTACAAAAAACTTTTTGCTTCTTTCACCATGGGAGAGTTAATTGGATGGACAAAAAGAGGAATTTCAGTCAGGAAATTTGCCTGGAACGCTTTAAAGAAAAACTTCGATCTTTTTCCTGAAAATCTAGAGTTTCTATCTATGGCAATTGCACCTAAACTGATAACAAAATTTTCTCCTTTTCTTCGAAGACTAAAATAGTTATTTAAACTTTACAACTGTAAAATCAGCTCTATCACTAACCGCCATATTCATTGATTTAAATTCATTAGCTAAACTCGGATTCAATTCTATTACGGCATATTTTGCTCCTATCTTTTTTGCAAAGGAGATTAGATCTGCTGTTTTACTCGACTCCAGAGATGCTTCTTGCTCATTAAATATCTTTGACCATGAAACAAGCTGATTTTTGCCCAACATGAAATAAATACTGCCCTCTTCAAAGGTGCTGTAAAGTTTTTGCTCACACCAATAACGCAGTTGGAAGTCGTCAGATATTACCAAATCATCCCTTTTTGCCCCGGCTCTCCTTAAAGTATCGCAATATATAGGGAGGTTGACTCTGTCATCTGGCAATTTATTTCTTTGAACAAAATTTGGAATATATTCTTTCTTGTAGTTATGATAGCCAATAATAAATTTGAAACACTCAAAACCAAAAGTGGAACTTGCCATTCCTAAAATAAGAATCAAAGCATAATAAAATTTTCTTCTTTCTTTGTTTTCCCTGAAAAATAAAGTGATAGCCACAGAAAAGAGAAGAAATATACCAAAATAATAATATTGGAAAAAGCGACTGGTTTGTTGAAGAATGA
>CAYUID010000080.1:0-1643 GCA_964444765.1 uncultured Candidatus Saccharibacteria bacterium | reverse complement strand
TTGGACGCGAGGGTGTTGCCAAATTGAAACTCTCCGATGATTCAAAGGATTTAACTCCCCTTCTTGAGACAATCCTAAAAGAAGTTCCTCCAGCAAATGGTGACAAAAATCTACCTGCTAAACTTCAACCCTTTAACCTGGCTTATGATAATTTTTTGGGCAGAATGGCTATTTGCAGAGTCTATGAAGGTTCGATAAAAAACGGTCAGAATGTTTTTGTTAAACAACCGAGTGGAAAAAAATTGTCAGGTAAGATTACAAAACTTTTTACATTTGAAGGCACAAAAAGAGTCGAGATAGATGAAGCGAACTCGGGCGAAATTGTTATGCTCGCTGGACTTCCAGATGTCTACATTGGGGACACAATCTGCGCTGATGAAAATGCCGAAGCTTTACCATTTATAAATATTGATGAACCTACTATCTCTTTAAATTTTCTAGTTAACGATTCACCTTTTGCTGGAAGAGAGGGAAAATTTGTCACTGGAAGACAGATTAGAGAAAGGTTGGAAAAGGAGCTTGAAGTGAACGTCGGCCTTCGAATAAATTGGAATAGTAATGAATATTTTACTGTTTATGGCCGTGGTGAACTTCATATTGCTATTCTTTTGGAGAATATGAGGAGAGAAGGTTTTGAGCTTCAAGTCTCGCAACCGCAAGTCATAATAAAAGAAGTAGATGGAGTCCAGATGGAACCTTTTGAGGAAGTCATTGTGGACATTCCAGATGAACTAGCTAGCGCAGTTATCTCCAGACTAACAGAGAGAAAGGGTCTTATTACAAACATTAAGCAAGGTCCTGGTGACCAGAGAATAATTTTTGAGATTCCAACAAGAGGACTTTTGGGCTACAGAGGTCAATTTATAGTTGATACAAAAGGCAAAGGCATTCTTTCATCTCGTTTTATAGAATTTAGACCTTTTGTTGGGGAAATAAAGAAAAATAGTTATGGCTCTATGGTCTCCATGGCCAAAGGTAAGGCCCTGGCTTTCGCCTTGGATAATTTACAGCAAAGAGGAACTTTATACATTGGACCCGGAACAGAAGTTTATGAAGGAATGGTAGTCGGAAATGTTTCAAAGGGTGATGACCTTTCAGTTAATCCTACAAAAGGCAAACAACTTACTAATATGCGGGCCGCTGGATCAGATGATGGTATTTACCTGGCCGCTACACTCGAGCTCAACATAGAGAAAGCGATGGAAATTATGTCCGAAGATGAATTTATTGAAATCACTCCAAAATCAGTTAGATTAAGAAAGAAAGTTTTGAAAAAATAAAACTTAAAGAGGCTCTGCCACGCCGCGCGTAACAGAGCCCCCGAAATCTTGTCTACTTACTTTTGACAGCCTACATCTGACAGCCGCCGAAGTGCTGAGGCTCGTGCCTTCCAGACCTCATCTGTGGTCCTGCACGCGTCCTCTTCCTCTGCTTTGGAAAGAGGGTAGCGAGACAGGCCCCTACGAGTACCATCTCCTCCATCGAAAGCTGAAGACACTCGAGGTACTGCACGACCTTCTTGTGGGGCACTTTGTTGGCCCGGTTTGTCTCGATGAGACCCACCTCGTTCTGCGAGATACCGCCTTTCCTCGCATCCTCCCGAAGACAAGTCCAACGGGCTTGCCGCCGCCTTCTGGAAGTAA
>CAYUID010000079.1:0-1710 GCA_964444765.1 uncultured Candidatus Saccharibacteria bacterium | reverse complement strand
AAGCAAATAAATCTTTTAGTTCAAAAAACTGGGAAATTGATCATGCTCCCACAGGATGACACTCCAACTGTTTTTGATGTGACAGACCCAGAACTTGTTTCAAAAGAGCAGCCATTTTTTACTGGCTCAATAAAAGGAGATAAACTATTGGTCTACTCAAAAACTGGAAAGGCCATTATTTACAGTCCAAGCCGGAATATAATAGTTAATGCCGGGTCTCTCACCATAAGTGAGCCAGCATCAACAACTAAAACTAAGAGCAAAAAATAGCAGTGTCAGTAACTGTTTGACTTATTTTTTTAATTATTTAATATCAAAATAGAACGAGGTGACTATGGATTATCTCTCCGAGTTCCTTGCAGTTGACTCGAAAGTCGCTCTTCAGTTTTTCTTCGCCGGTTTGGGAGAAGTGGAGACTCCAGTATCGTCCACCCGAGAGGAAAGGTTGTATACTGCTAGTATACTAGCCCACTTCTCGCAAGTATCGATCGACGGCTCTGGAGAACTCCCACTACTTTCTGATCCATCGGCTCTTTTCGATCATTTCATTTTCGACCCGTTCCTTTTGGAGCTGGGAGATGTGAAGATGTTCGAAATGGCTGGAGGTCAAGTACTCTTCTACTTCGGTTTTCTATCGGACCAGGTTAGAAGGAGACATAGTCAACAATTTTTTTGAGCGGATCGGCTCTTCTCTCTTTCGGCGCGCAGCAGATCGATATAAAGAAGAAAGAAAGAGAGACTTTTTCAGGAGCTACGCTGACAATTTTTCCGGCTGGACCAAGTGTTGCCGGCAGTTCAGCCGGAGTTGCAGCGCAAATCAAGACGCTCGCCTTCTTATTCGTTTTCCAAAGGGCTCGTGACCGAAAGGTCCGAGCTCTTAACTTATTAACGGTCCAAATTAGTTGATTTTTCCCTTAAAATAAGCCATATTTAGAGAATGTCACTTTCGATTGGCATAGTTTGAACACTAACTCACTTTTTAATAACTCAAGTAATAACAAGCAAATTCCATTCTATTTTGAAATAAAGATGCCTCCACCACAGAGAAGAGGTGTTGATTATGGTTTTACCAAAGAGAATTATTGGATTTTTACTGATGTGAAATAGGTCGTGTTTTCTAGGATGATTTCAAATTGAAATAAAAAATGTTAGTCTTTGTTTAGAACAGTTTTGGAGGAGCCTATGTCAGCGATTGATGATTTGCTTCGGCAAGCAAGGCTTCATCGCCCTTGTGGAGAAGCTCAAGCCGAAGAAGCTGACCAAGAAAAAAATAAGGACCCGACGAAAGACCGCACCGGTCGAGTAATCGTGGTCCTTTCGTCATGTATAAAAAGAGGGGGCACTCTTGCGAGTGCATCCGATTAAACTCGGAACTAGATGAGACTCATACCCCAGTACTCGTGGTAGCCGGCAGCTTGTGCGATGCAGCCATCAGGACGAACGTAGATCTCCTCGCGTTCCCTGAAGTGAGAAAAATCACTGCCGGACTCAACCATGTTGAGGTAGAAGATCCAAGATTCGAAGTCGCCACATGCTTCACCACGGCCACCTTTGAAAATCTGCTTTTCGTAGGTGAGACGTAGAGCTTTCTTGAGAGGTCTTATGAGCTCGTCAGGATAATACCCGCCGTAACTCATGAACCATACAAGTCTACCGTCGAACCAGATTCGTGTCACACCGATTGACTTGTTTGTATCCGGGTTGACATTC
>CAYUID010000078.1:0-1817 GCA_964444765.1 uncultured Candidatus Saccharibacteria bacterium | reverse complement strand
GGTGTTTTTTGTATTATTTAAATCTTGAGATTTATTTGCAACTATCGAGTTAATGAGAAGATCTAAGAAAATGGTGAACGAAACTAGATTAGCTGTCATGTATAAGTCACTGCGTTGTTCAATGATAGCAACCATTACACTTACAACGATTAAAATCAATTACATTTCATTTTTCATTCTCTTTCTCACTACTTTAATAAATCTTGTATTCTTCTCTTAACATCTATGCTTCTTGTTGCAAAAAGTTGTCTTTGTCCCTTATAATAATCTTGATTCCAAGAAGCTGGTGCAGTCTGTATATCCTCTTTTTTCCAAGCTATATTTTCTAGAGCTAATATATCTGATTGAAAAATTGCAAGATTATTAATGCAAGAAAGAACCTCTTCCTTCTTGCTGTCTTCCTTCAAATATATAACCTTTCCTCTTATAGCCTCTAATCTGGATATACTAAAACTTAATTGATTAAGAACTTTAACATCATAATAACTAACTTCTCCATATCTCTCTACGAGTTTATCAATTACCTGCAAACTATTTTTTAGTTCTAATTTGAGAATAATTTTCAGATTTTTTCTTTCTTCGATTTTATTTTTCCATCCCTTATATATTTCAACAATAAAAGACGTAGCTAAAGCTAAGATTGCTCCCAAAATAATATACCAGATTGATGTATGTGAATTTTCCATAAATCTCCCCTGACGCGTCTCGTGCACTGCTCAAACTGGCTGGCGGTCGTGGACGATTTTCGAACTTATAATTGGGTCGAATTTGTATCGTATCCACAACTGGTTATGACACAAGCTGATAAATTATTGGCTCTTGTCTGATGTGATACCGGGAACGGCCTTGAGCTGCTCTTCCCGTTGAATAAAATGATTTTCCAAAGAATTCATCGCGGTAATGCAATTTACCAATATATCTACAAAAACTTTGGACAAGTCCTTTTGGCCAATACCGAAAGTTGTCTTTATTTTATCATATTTACTGCCCTTCAGGTGAGCTACGCCTGTAGACCTCAACTCCTGAACGTCTCGTAAAAATTCCACCATTCCACGAAACCTTACATTCTTGGACTTGAAAAATCCTTCCAGCTTATCAAGGCCTTTGGCATTATCTTTCAACACCAACCCTTTAGCTAATTCTTGTTCGTTTAGTGAGTCAATAAAAACCTTGGTCAGGGAAAGTATTTGCTCATCAAATTCTTTTTGATCATTCGTCAGAGGAACTCGTAGTGTTTTGAGATGATGTTCATCACCAGTAGCTAAAGGACGAAAAAGTTTCCAACCAAATTTCTTTTCCCATTCTTTTTGAAAAGAATTGAACTTTTGTTTGAAAAACAAGCCAGGGTTTTCCGGCTCTGAAAATTGTCCTTCGAAACTTCTGGTAAAAGCCGTGTAGCTTATCTTTTCCTTCGTAGCCACATTGAAACCTTTCCAATACAACTGCTCCTTGTAAGATAAGTGCCCCAAATCGCCAAGAAATACCATTACAAAATCCGGGTGATTATCATCCAGTCGCAAACCCCACATGCCGCCACAACGCAGATAACCATCTTCAACCGAGTATTTTTCTGGCTGTGAATAATACTTTGCGAAGACATCCTTTTTGAAGAATACGGGGGTTACAAAAAGCGGAGCTCCTTTGTTTTTCCCGAAATAATTAGCCAGCTTTTCTTCATCACATGTAAAAGTTATCTCTTTACCGTCATCGTCTACACCAATAGCAAATTCGGCATATTGCTTATCTGCTCGGTCATACATCTTTGGAGAAAAATTCTTCAATCCCTCAATCAATTTTTTGCCCATCAAAAATCCCTG
>CAYUID010000077.1:0-1922 GCA_964444765.1 uncultured Candidatus Saccharibacteria bacterium | reverse complement strand
CGAAAGCTTTAATCTTTTGCGAAAGCATGTTCACGGAAAAAGAACTGCACCGTTTATTGACGATGTTGTGGTTAAACCAGAATATTTACCAGAATTTCTACCGAAGTTAAGAAAATTGGTTGATGAATACAAACTCGACTATACGGTTCAAGGCCATTTGGGTAATGGCAACTTTCACATTATTCCTCTTGTGGACCTGAATTCACCTTATTCAGCAGATATGATTCTAGAATTATCAAAAAAAGTTTACGATCTGGTTCACGAGTACAAAGGCTCGAACAGCGCAGAACATAATGATGGAATAATCCGAACACCATATCTCAAAACCCAATTTGGTGAGAGAATTGTTGATCTTTTTCAGAAAACTAAAAATATCTTTGACCCACAGAATATATTTAATCCTGGTAAAAAAGTTGGTGGAAGTTTTGAAGACATAAAGAAGTCCCTTATAAAGGCCAAATAAGAAGTAATGAAGAAAACAAAATTGAAAAAAATAGATAGTAGTTTTTTAACCTTACCATTTCTTCTTCTTATTCTTTGTGCTTCTTTTTCTCTTTTCTATATTGAGACAAGACAAAACAATGACGAAGAACTAGGCTCTGAAATTAAAACTCCTTACCCCATTCAGTATTCTGATAATCACATCACAGAAAACGCTATAAAATCAGATACAAAGTTTAAGGACTCAATCTTTAGCAGGGATAATTTACTATCCAATGCAATAAGTTCAGTCGAAAAAGATCCAGGACAGATAGTTTTAGGAGTAAAAGAAAGTGGAACTTGGCTTTGGACCCCAATACCAAATATCACTCCAAAATATAGAGACAACATAATAAGTTATGCAAAGAAAAATGGAATTAAAAATATTTATCTCTCTATCGACTCATATTTAGATATATATATAATGCCTGATGGAAAAGAGAAGAATGAAAAAAGGAAGGAATTTGATGATATTGTGGAGAATTTTATTTCGATCGCAAAAAACAGTGGTATAACGGTTGATGCTGAGGCTGGCTGGAGAAATTGGGCCGAGCCAGGAAACACTTACAAAGCCATAGCTACATTGAACTATGCTCTGAAGTTTAATAAGGATCAAATAGATAAATTTAGAGGTTTCCAATACGATGTCGAACCTTATCTCTTGGATAACTACCAGAAAAACAAACAAGAAGTCTTGAATAATTTTCTTAATTTGGTCAATCAAACTGTCTCGGCCATGGATAAAAGCAATATGATTCTCTCCATAGTTGTGCCTGAATTTTATGATGGAAAAGACAACGATACGCCAATTTTTGTCTACAGAGGTAAAAACGCTTCGACTATTGAACACCTACTATCAATTTTGGACAGACGAGAAAGTAGTAAAATCATTCTTATGTCCTACAGAAACTTCGCCAAGGGAGACGACGGTTCAATAGATATCTCGAGAGATGAAATAAAAGCAGGAGACAGCCACCAAACAAAAGTTGTTGTGGCCCAAGAGACAGGAAATGTAAACCCCCCTTATGTCACTTTTTATAATACTTCAAGAAAATACTATGCTAGACAAGTAGCCAATATTGCCCAAACTTTTAGCAAAGAGAGTAGCTACGGCGGCCTTTCAGTCCATTACATAAACGCTTTCATGGACCTGAAATAATCCTAGAATAATTACTGGGTTACGGCTCTTACAAATGGTGTTCCTGATCCTGCTGGTCTTATCTGAACTGACTCTGCTGTTATGCTTCCATCACTATTTGCCATTCCACTAGCCACAACTTGTTGTCCGGCTGAGAGATCTCCCGTTGTTCCTGATACAGATTTCATCACTTGTGTACTTGTGCTGAACAGAACTATTTTTGTACTACCATCCATAAGTTTTACTGTCATACTACCGCTATCCTTTTATAAGACTTATCCCGCCGTAAAATTACCCATCACTC
>CAYUID010000076.1:0-2067 GCA_964444765.1 uncultured Candidatus Saccharibacteria bacterium | reverse complement strand
GAGTGCCTACAGAGGAAGAATTTGAACAATATAAACAGTTCAAAGATATGAAAGTGCTACTTCTAACTATGGACTCGACTTCGATCGAAAAGCCAGGCTTCTCGCTGTCGGAGAATGTGGTTATAGAAAACCTCGATAGATTTATAAAAGAGACAAAATCAAGACTTATAATTGCCGCTTTTGCCTCACAAGTTGAGAGAATCATCGCCATAATTCAGTCTGCTGAAAAATACGGTAAGAAAATGGTCATAGAAGGCCGTTCAATGAAAACCAACCTTGAGATCATAAAACATCTAAAGCTAGCCGAAACAAAAAATATTATCTCGATTGAGGAAATCGAAAATTACCCACCAGACAGAATCGTTATGCTGGTAACTGGTGCTCAAGGAGAAGAATTTGCTGCTCTCATGAGAATTGCCAACAAAACTCATAAGTATTTGAGGCTGAAACCAACCGACACTGTTTTGCTTTCTTCATCGATAATTCCAACAAACTACAGTGCTGTGGTTAGACTGAAAGACACACTTTATCGCTCTGGAGCTAAAATAGTCACATATTTAGACTCTGATATTCACGCATCGGGACACGGGAATAAAGATGAACTAAAGTGGATACACCAACAGATTCCTTATAAATTCTTCATGCCACTTCATGGAAATCATTACATGCTCTGCCAACATGCTGAACTCTCGAGATCTTTGGGACACGAAAGAGACAATGTAGTTGTGCCGGACAATGGATCCATAATCGAAATCTACGACCACGGGGATAAGATCAGAGTTTTGAAAGAAAAAGTTCCATCGGACTTGGTTTTGGTTGATGGTTTTGCTGTTGGAGACATTCAAGAAATGGTTATAAGGGACAGAAAAATGCTGGCACAGGATGGAATATTTCTTATCGTCGTTAGCATAAACACCAAGACAGGAAAATTAAAAAAATCCCCAGATATTATATCGAGAGGCTTTGTTTATTTAAGAGAGTCTCAAGATCTACTCAATCAAGCCAGAATGATCATAAAAAATACTGTCGAAGAGACAACAAAAGGCATGAACCCCATAAACTTTGATTTTGTGAAATCAACTCTGACTGATGATATCGGACGATTCCTTTTCCAAAAAACAGCCAAGAGACCTATTGTTATCCCAGTTATACTAGGAGTCTAAGAAGAATTCTTGTAAAATAGAGTGATGGACAGACTATTGTCTCCCTTCAGAGAGAGTAAGCTCCTCAATACATTATTTCTCTCAAATATTTTTCTCTCACTTCACTACGCTCTCATTCTCTATGTAAATTCGACTTTTCTTTCAAATTTTTTCTCAGCAACTCAAGTTTCTGCTCTCTACATTATCGCTTCCCTTCTCGATACTGTACTACTTCTAAACGCCTCAAAAATATTAGAGAAACTGGGAAGCTATAGGTTCACTCTTTACGCCATCACCTTGGAGCTTTTAGCTACTTTTGGCCTATCTATATCCAATAATCCCTTCCTGGCTAGCCTTTGCTTTCTCGTCCATGTTTTCACTATCTCCCTCATTGTTTTCAATATGGATGTTTTGATCGAGGGAGCTTGCCCAGACGAGAGCAAGACTGGGATGATTAGATCCACATATCTTGGCCTTTCAGCAGTTTCATTCGTTGTGGCTCCCTCTCTTGTAGCTTTTTTGGTCCATGGAGAAAATTATTCTTTTGTTTACATTACTTCTTTCATATTTCTTATTCCTCTCTACTATTATATTTCTAGTTTTAAAAACCATAGCCAGGCAGAAATAAAACATATTAGACTGAAGGAAACCGTTTTCCAGTTTCTAAAAAATAAAAATCTCTATAATATTTTCATTTCCCAACTTCTCCTCCAATTCTTTTATGCATATATGATTATTTACGTCCCGATTTATCTGGATAAATTCATTGGTTTTTCTTGGGAGGAAATTGGTCTTATGTTTACTATAATGCTTCTGCCTTTTGTCATTTTTGAAGCTCCACTAGGAGAATTGGAGGATGACAAATATGGGGAGAAAGAATTTCTGACAATCGGTTTTATCATTATGGGAATTTCGACCCTCTTTA
>CAYUID010000075.1:0-2111 GCA_964444765.1 uncultured Candidatus Saccharibacteria bacterium | reverse complement strand
GCCCCCAGTTAAATCTGACTTCCACCTCTCTGTTGTACTAGCCAGAACAGTTTGCAAATAACTTTGAACCGTCGGCTCGATTGTTGTTACAACATCAGCCTCGTTTATTTCAGCTGCTTCCGAGTTTTTTATGTTGGAAAAAATTTGAGCAAAGAAATTTACATAAGCGCCATCTTTTCGCTCTAGATTTTTTTCATACTGCCTCTCCAAACCATAGCGGCCAGCATAGTCGTCACCTTGATAACCCATGAGTCCGATAACCCTTGAAGCAACAGATGAGCCAGGGTAAAACCTCCATTTGTCTTTAAAAACTTGAAGTCCAGGAATTTGTAATGCGTCAATTTCAGCTCCCAAGGCAGTGTCGATATGAGTTGCCACTTCCTCATATGGATCTTTAGGTTTAATAGCTGTGGCAAGAAAAGTGTCGTGATCAATGGGGATAATAGAATTAAGTTTTGTATAAACATCCTCTGGGTCTTTTAAAATTTGAGGATTTATAGCTACAACAAAACCAGATTTGAGTGTAGCTGCAGAGACAAGGGTGTTGTCCTTGTTTTGAAAATAGATCGTCCCGCGGCTAAAAACATTTTTGGCGACAGAAGTGTACTGCCTATCAGCCTTGCCCAAATAGAAATCGTTATCGACTACCTGAAGAAGATAGAGCCTGCCAACTATAAGAATGGCAAAGAAAAGTATAAAAAATGAAATAAACCGAATTCTGGCTTGATGATTTACTCTCATGATCGCTTAAGCAATTTTATACTAGAAAATTGGAAAAAACTATCGCAGTTCCGGAGGAACATAGGAGACTTGGCTAACATTTTTGTCTGTGATAAATGTTTTGACAGATACATCTCGAAAACCCATTGAATAAGCTTTTTGCAAAGTTATTTCGTTTCTTTTCTTTATATATTGAAATTCCTCATTGCTTATAGACAAAGTCAGCTTCGAAGACTCGTTTTCAAAATTTTGCCTAGCCACCGTGTTGTGAACCGTAATGTTTATACAATATATGTAAAAAGCAAAGCTTAAAAATAGTATTGAAATTAGTGTCCAAAACATGTGTTTTTCTCTATTTAGTTGTAAGACTCTTTCTACCATTATTTTATTTTCTCTATTACTCGTAATTTAGCGCTCCTCGACCTCGGATTCTCCTCCAACTCCTTCTCCTCTGGCGTTATGGGCTTTTTGGTCACTATTTTGCCCACTTTTTCCACCTCTCTTTGCTTAAAAACCTGCTTTACGATCCTATCCTCCAAACTATGGAACGAAATGATCGCTAACCTGCCTTTTTTATTCAAAACATTGAAAGATTTTTCCACCCCTTCCCTCAAAGCGTTGATCTCATCGTTGACCGCCATTCTCAAAGCTTGAAAAGTTCTGGTGGCTGGATGAATACCTTTGTGGTGATAGAATTTTGGTGTCGAAGTTTTTATGATCTCCACCAATTCATCTGTGGTCTCAATCGGCTTCATTTTTCTTTTCTCAACAATGGCCTTGGCAATCCTCCAAGCAAACTTTTCTTCACCGTAACCAGAAATGATTGTGGCAATATTTTCCATGTCCCAAGTGTTTAGAATCTCTCTTGCCGTAAGATCATCTGGTTTCAAATCTTTTTTGAAAGACATCATGAGCGGCTCGTCTTTCTGAAAAGAGAATCCTCTACCAGATTCCTCAAGTTGATTGGAGGAGAGACCAAGATCCAAAAGAATTTTGTCTGCTTTTTTTATTTTCAGAGAAGTGAGATGTTTGTCTATGTCCCTGAAACTACCTAAAACATAATTTACTTTTTGAGAGGACTTCAATTTCTTTTTGGTTCTCTCGATCGCGTCTTGATCCAAATCGAGACCAACGTAAGAAATAGAGCTTCCAAATCTTCTGCAGACTTCTTCTATATGTCCTCCTCCACCCAAAGTTCCATCAACAAAGATGTCACCAGGTTTTATCTTTAGGTTGTCTATTGATTGTTGTAAAAGAACTGATTTATGCATGGTTCTAAAAATCTCTTTGGGCCATAATTTTTCGTCGGTCTCGAGCTCGGCTAGGAGCCCTAGGAATTTTCTAGCAAGAAAATATCCGTGGCCCAGAAAAGTTATGGGGAGAAAGAGATT
>CAYUID010000074.1:0-2179 GCA_964444765.1 uncultured Candidatus Saccharibacteria bacterium | reverse complement strand
CTACCACGATAGGTCCACGCTCCACAAGATTTATATTCTGATTTTTCATGGTAGTTTTGTGCGGTCATGATTTTGAATTACTTCAAAAGCTTTTTTGACTCGTTAATTACAGTTTTCTCTTCATCTGTCAGCTCAAATGTACTTTCAAATTTTTGCAAAGGTTTTGAAAAAACGCTGATCCTATCCCGGGAGTACATGCTGGAGAGGACAACACCATTTCCGTTTTCATTTAGAAAAGAAGTGGAGAAACTCTGGCTGCCACCCTCACCCATACCTTTGAACGGATTGAAGCGGACAGTTTCGACAGCTTGAATGCTTCTCCCGAGCCTCTTCTCAACGTTGAGAAAATGAGCCACAGCTTCCTTTTGAAATTGATTCAGTTTATCCAAGTTGTCTCCAGCGTTCTTTATTGAGTCCTCCAGAGTCTTTGCGTCTTTACCAAGGAGCAATTTTCTAAACTTCCACCTGATTATAAATATCCAACAAACTACAATAAATATGGCTAAAACCAAAGCATAATTTATGAATAGTTCGTCAAAAATCATTTTGGCATTATTACACAAAATATTGTCTTTTGCAAAATTGTCAGTATGATATGTGGGATGAAGATTTTGGCTAAAATTTGGCCTAAAAAGAGGATTTTTTTGGACTATGCTTCCATAACTCCAGTCGACCCTGAGGTCCAAAAAGTTATGGCAGTGGCAGGAAATTCTGCCAACCCCTCAGCCCTTTATGAGGAGGCGATTTTGGCTAAAGCTAAAATGAAAGCAGCACGATCGAGTATTGCTCGTTTCCTCAACGCTCAGGAAAAAGAAATATTTTTTACTTCAGGTGGGACAGAAGGAAATAATCTAGCGATCCTCGGTATTTTTGAAGCGGCTAAAAAACAAGGAATAAAACCACATCTCATAACTTCAAAAATTGAACACCCTTCGGTTTTAGAGGTTTTCTCCGAAGTCGAAAAAAGAGGAGGAGAAGTAACATACCTCGATGTTTCCGAAGATGGTTTTGTTTTGCCAAAAACTGTTAGGGAGGCGCTGAAACCGAACACAGTTTTGATTTCTATAATGCTTGCCAATAACGAAATCGGGACTGTTGAGCCAATAAAAGAAATATCAAAAGTAATAAAAGATTTCAAAAATAACAAAGTCAATAAAAATTATCCGTATTTTCACAGCGATGCATGTCAGGCTGCACTTTATTTAAAACTAGATGTTCTGAAAATGGGGTTGGATCTTTTAACTCTGGATGGAATAAAAGTTTACGGACCTCGTGGTTCTGGGGCTTTGTATGTCAGGGATGAAACTTTAATCGAGCCGATTATTTTTGGTGGTGGACAAGAAAAAGGTCTGAGAAGTGGGACAGAAAATATGCCAGCGATTTTAGGCTTGGCCAAGTCCCTTGAGATTGCCGAAGATCTTAGGGATTCTGAGTCATGGAGACTTTCAGATATTCGCGATTATGCAATAGATAAAATTTTGAAGAACTTTCCAAAAGCTTCTTTGAACGGTTCAAAAAAAGATAGATTGCCAAACAATATAAATATTTGTTTTCCTGGACTCGATGCCGAATTCGTTGTTATTTCACTTGATGTGGCCGGTATTTCAGCTTCATATTCCTCATCGTGCAGGACTCTGAAAGAGGATTCTTCCTCTTACGTTATTGAAAGTATAGGTAAAAATGATTGCAAGAATTCTAGCCTGCGTTTTACTCTGGGCAGGGAAAGCAAAAAGTCGGACATAGACAAACTGGTTTCTGTTTTGAAAAAAATTCTAAAATAATTCAAAACAACTCATTTTTGTGGTAGAATCAAACAAATGGAAGATCTAAATAAAAACCAAATCATTCTCCTGACACTTCTCATTAGCTTTGTCACTTCCATCGCAACTGGGATTATGACAAACGCTCTTCTTCAGCAAGCTCCAGTTGAAATCACAGGAAGTATAAATAGAGTAGTGGAGAAAACTATTGAAAGCGTGGCACCGGGAGCAACTACCGGCACACCCCAAAAGGAAGTGACGACAGTCGTGGTCAAAGAGGAGGATTCTGTCATTGATTCCATCAGCAAGAATACAAAGAGCATCGTCCGAATAAAAGAGAAGGACTCCTTCCTTGGTAGCACTAGCTTTTATGGTATGGGTCTTGTCGTGACAAAAGACGGGATGATGGTTGCCGATAG
>CAYUID010000073.1:0-2205 GCA_964444765.1 uncultured Candidatus Saccharibacteria bacterium | reverse complement strand
TTTTCATTCGTTGAAGTATTGAAGAATACTATTGTGAGGCTAGCTGGATTTGTTAAAGAAGAAATATCTAAAATCTATAGTGTATTTACTGAATCTAAAGTTTTACCTGACTTTGCTTTTGAGAAGCTTTATGTTTCTGGCACTAAACCTAGAGCTCCTACTCTTTAATTAAGTTTTTGTTTTTTATTACAAACTTAATTAAGTTAATTTATGTCAAAAACTATTGGTATTGATCTGGGTACAACATTTTCGGCAGTAGCAGTCATGGAAGCTGGTCAGCCGAAAATATTAGAAAACTCTGAAGGAGCAAGGACCACTCCTTCTATTGTAGCAACTTCAAAAACAGGAGAAAGGCTTGTTGGTCTTTTGGCCAAAAGGCAAGCTGTGACAAACGCAAAAAATACTGTTTTTGGAATAAAAAGATTTATCGGCCACGCATTCGACGATGAGGCAGTTCAAAAGGATAAAGCCATTGTGCCTTTTGAAGTTAAGAAGTCTTCGACAGGTGGGGTTTTAGTCAAAATGGCTGACAAGGATTATTCTCCAGAAGAAATTTCAGCCATGATTCTTTCTAAATTGAAGGTTGATGCTGAAGCAAAATTAGGGACGAAAGTAACAGATGCTATCATCACTGTTCCTGCTTACTTTAATGACTCTCAAAGACAGGCTACAAAAGACGCTGGGGCTATCGCAGGTCTCAACGTCCTTCGTATCATAAACGAGCCGACAGCAGCTGCTCTGGCATATGGATTCGACAAAGGTAAAAAAGAGGAGAAGATTGCTGTCTTTGACTTTGGTGGAGGTACATTCGACATCTCTATTTTGGAAGTTGGAGACGCTGTCATAGAAGTGAAATCTACTGACGGCGATAGTCACCTCGGAGGGAAGGATATTGATCAAAAAATAATAAATTTCCTAGCTGATGAGTTCAAAAAGGACTCAGGAATAGACTTGCGTAACGATACTTTGGCTTTGCAGAGGCTCGATGAGGCTGCTGAAAAGGCCAAGATTGAGCTCTCAACGGCTATGGAATCTGAAATAAATATTCCCTTCATAACCTCTGACTCATCTGGACCAAGGCATCTTCTCATAAAGCTTTCACGGGCAAAATTGGAAGAGCTTTCAGCAGATTTGGTTGAGAGGGCCATGTCCATTACAAGAAGAGCTCTCGAAGCTTCTGGATTTTCAACTAGCCAAATAAATGAGGTCATTTTGGTTGGCGGTCAAACACGTATGCCAAAAATTGCTCAAAGTGTAAAAGAATATTTTGGTAAAGAGCCGAACAAATCAATAAATCCCGATGAAGTTGTAGCTCTCGGTGCAGCAATTCAAGGTGGAATCATGTCGGGGGACGTCAAAGATGTCCTGCTTCTTGACGTTATACCACTATCCCTTGGAATAGAGACAATGGGAGGAGTGGCAACAAAACTGGTTGATAGAAACACAACCATTCCAGCTTCTAGGTCACAAGTTTTCTCGACTGCCGCTGATAACCAAACTTCAGTTGAAATTCACATTGTTCAAGGTGAAAGAGCTATGGCCGCTGATAACAAATCACTAGGCCGCTTTATTTTGGATGGAATTCCGCCAGCTCCAAGAGGTATACCCCAAATAGAAGTGATGTTCGATGTTGATGCCAACGGTATCTTATCGGTTAAGGCTAAAGACAAAGCTACAAGCAAGGAACAATCGATCCGTATTGAGGCTAGGTCTTCGCTTTCAAAATCTGACATAGAAAAAATGCAGAAAGATGCTGAAATGCACGCCGGTGAAGATGCCAAGAAGAAAGACTTGGTTGAGGCTCGAAATATTGCTGAACAACTTATCTACACTGCAGAAAAATCCTTGAGAGACGCGGGTGATAAAGTTCCTGCTGATGTAAAAACTTCAGTTGAGTCAAAATCAGCAGATCTCAAAAAAGAAATCGCAGGGGATAATATGGATGCAATAAAATCAAAAACTTCAGATCTCTCAACTGAATTATCAAAAGTTGGCGAAGCTATGAACAAGGCTTCTCAAAGTCAGGGTAGTGGTGAAAATAAAGGCCCAGAGAGTGGTGATGGGCCAGTTAGGGATGCTGATTTTGAAGAGAAGAACTAGTTAGATAAACGAAGTGAGCCTCCGGACGACTATCGTCGAGGGGCAGCTGGCAGCGACCTTCCTTGCATAGGTCCCCATCATGTTTTGAGTTCTACTATACCAGTC
>CAYUID010000072.1:0-2226 GCA_964444765.1 uncultured Candidatus Saccharibacteria bacterium | reverse complement strand
TGGGAATACCTGTTAGTGTCCTACTCCTACTCCAATCCTTTTTTACAATGTTTCTATTTGTAACTTTTCTTCGCATTGATTTTATCTCTGTTTTTATTTCTTAGGTTTCTTAGCACCGTAAAGTGATCTCCCCTTCATTCTCTTGTCTACTCCAGTAGCATCCAAAACTCCTCGAACAATAGTGTAACGGAGCCCAACGTCTTTTACTTTTCCCCCTCTAAGTAGAACAACAGAGTGCTCCTGAAGACCATGACCGATTCCAGGAATATAAGCTGAAACTTCCATACCGTTTGTCAGACGAACTCTGGCATATTTTCTAATAGCTGAGTTAGGTTTCCTGGGAGTTTTAGTTGTGACTTTTGTACAAACACCTCGCTTAAATGGAGAAGAATAAAAAACTGGTCTGTTTGTTAGGTTATTGAAGCCACGAGTAAGAGCCACGGCTGCAGGTTTTTGTCGTGGCTTTGATCTTTTACGTCTAATCAATTGATTAATCGTAGACATTGGTCAGTACTTTAATATATAGCGCTCAAAATTGCAATGCACGAACAAGTATTAATTTAAACCACCAAGCCAGTTATGAGTCTAAATTCCAGAGAAACTAAAGGTGAAATAAATTGCCAGAGGAAAAAAATAAAAATCAAAATGAAAAAAATACTATTTCTTTCAAGAAAATTTCTTATGTTTTGCATACTGTAAGGCAAAATAGAGAAAAGAATTTTCGAGCCATCGAGGGGTGGGATCGGAACCAGGTTGAATGTGGCTAAAATTAGATTTATCAAAACTATCATTACAGAAATGTTTATAAAAGCTTGGCCAAATTGAGAAGCAAGACCGAAACGAAGCGAAAGTCCAAAAAGAAGAGCGATGCAAACATTTGAAAGTGGACCAGCAATAGCCACTATGGCTTCACCCCATCTTTGATTGCGCAAATTGTAAGGATTAAAAGGCACCGGTTTGGCCCAACCGATAATGAACCCCCCGAATATGTAGGAGATCGCAGGC
The DNA here is from genome assembly GCA_964444765.1 of uncultured Candidatus Saccharibacteria bacterium. Lineage (GTDB taxonomy): Bacteria > Patescibacteriota > Minisyncoccia > Phycocordibacterales > DATDWN01 > C7867-006. The sequence continues at coordinate 1,221 of CAYUID010000072.1, read as the reverse complement.
AGAATGAGGGAACCGAACCATTCTAGGTGATTTAAGGGGTTGAGGTTTAGCCGGCCAGCGTATTTTGCTGTGTTATCCCCCAGCATATAGGCCGCATAACCATGAGAGACTTCATGGATAACCACAGAGAAAATAAGAATAACAATAGAAAAAATAAAGTCTATTTGCATGTCGTGGCTTTTATGTTACCATACTAATCGCTATGAAAATATGCCCAGTTACAAATAAATCATCTCGTGTTGGAGGCGGCTACTCAAATAGAACTCGTGCCACGCAGTTCAATCCTACGGGTATGGTCAGAAAATATCCGAACCTTCAGAAAAAGAAGGTTTATATTCCTGAACTTAAAAAATCAATTACTCTTACCCTTTCAACAAAAGCTATCAAAACTATTCAGAAAAAGGGGGCATTTTCTACACTAAAGAAAGCTGGGGTTATTTAATTTACTTTACAACCAATTATTGGTGCGTGCAGTTTTTTGTTTTTCAAAACAAAATTTTGGCCGTCTGATTCAAAGTTGAGCTCGCCATTGTTACATGTGTCATAGGTTGGAATATTTATTTTTTGCATGGTGTCCAAAGTCTCTTTGTGAGGATGACCATAGTCATTGTTTACTCCAGAAGATATTGCTGTCCATTTTGGTGAGACTTCTGAGACATATTCAAAACTACTACTTGTATGAGAGCCATGGTGGCCGGCTTTTAAAATTGTGCTTTTAAGATTATTTCCATCTAGACCAAGTAAGTAGTGCTCGATTTTCTCTGTTGAATCACCCTGAAGAAGAACGCTGGTTTTGCCATAAATAAGTTTCATAACCAAGGAGCCATCGTTCGATGACAAACCAGAGACATCACGATCAGGAAAAAGGATCTCCATGTACGCTCCACCTCCCAGATCTACTGTCTCCCCTCTTTTTGCTACAAGATCGGGAATTTTTTTCTCGGAAATTTTATTTTCTAAATAAGCGTAAGTATCAGTTTTTGATTTTATTCCAGATTCTAGAACCACATCAACTGAATATTTGTCCAGAAGCGGAATAAAACCTTCATAATGATCCTTGTCAGGGTTTGTCACAACCAGCATATCTATGTGTCTGTCATACCAAGGTAAGACTTTTGAAATTTCTTTCATTAAATTCCTCCCAGGTCCTCCATCAACCAAAACTTGTGTGCCAGTTGGAGACTCTATAAACAGTGAGTCACCTTGGCCGATGTCGAGAAC
>CAYUID010000071.1:0-2267 GCA_964444765.1 uncultured Candidatus Saccharibacteria bacterium | reverse complement strand
ACCTCGCAATCAGTCCCCAACCATTGGGAACCTTCTATTAACAATATAACCACACATACTTAAATTTGCAAATCTCCAATCTTGGTTCTTTTTATATGAAAAGTTGTAGCCGACAATTCTAGTATTTGTGCTAAATCAGAGACGAACTGTCTGACATAAAAACCACTGGAGACATCTATTGTAATCTTGTCTATAAAAAATTCTTTCTCACCAGACAAAAGTACTTTTTTCCACTCATCTATTATTTTTTCTTGCCGGAAATCACCTCTGACTTTTGAAACTCTCAAAATTATTTCAGCGAGAAGAGCCTGGCTTGAAATTTGCCTGCGGGAAATAAATTTTGACTGAAATATCTCAACTGTATGAGTAGGTAAATCTGGCTTTTTTTCGTCTTCCCTAGCCCACTCAAATAGCGGCTTGCCTAAAACAGGTTTCGATGAATAAATAGGATATTTCTGCTCAAACTTTCCTTTTGAATTTTCTAATATTTTTTTTAATTCATTCATTTTAGGAGTTTTGCTACTTCTTTTTTCATCTATTCCTAAAATATCCATTGTGTCAGTTTCAAAACCCCACAGAATTTCAAATTCATAAGTTTTATTCAAACCCAAGTATTTTTCCTTTTCTTTAACTTGCTCACCGGACAAAATAAGCAGGAGCCCTTCAGCCATAGGATCAAGTCTGCCTGCATAAGTCATGGGAATTTTTTCGTATTCAGGGTGGTCTTTTTTAAATCTCAAGATCGCCTCTTTTGGTGTCTCACCGAGATTTTTATAAAGAGAATGAACCGTTTGTAAGTCAGACATATTTTGTTAGACTATACCAATATGGATAGCAAATCAAAAATCGACACAGAACCATACAAAGGAGTGAGAGATTTTTATCCGGAGGATATGGCCATTCAAAATTATATTTTTGGAGTTTGGCGCAAAATTGCCCTGAAAGAAGGTTATGTCGAATATGGAGCTTCCATCCTTGAGCCAGCAGAATTATACAGGGCAAAATCTGGAGATGAGATTGTAAACGACCAAATGTTTCTCTTTAAAGATAAGGGTGATAGAGATGTAGCTTTAAGACCCGAGATGACTCCGACTTTGGCCAGAATGATCGCAGCCAAAAGGAAAGCTTTGAAATTCCCTCTTCGCTGGTTTTCCATTCCCAATCTTTTCAGATATGAGAGACCGCAGAGAGGCAGAAAGAGAGAGCACTGGCAATTAAATTGTGATCTAGTTGGACTGGAAGGAGAAGAGGGAGATGTGGAAATAATCTCTCTAGCTTATAAAATAATGAAGGCTTTTGGTGCAAAAGATGAAAATTTTGAAATAAAAATCAGTAGTATCGACATAATCGAAAAACATTTGAGAAAAGAAGGGGTTGATATTCACAAGATAGGAGAAGTTAGAAGAATGATTGATAAGAGAGAAAAATTGGATGATTTTGATGAACGATTGACTAACCTCGTCGGACATAAAATTAATCTTGATATGAAACCAGATGAAAAAATCGAGGGGATCATCCAAAAACTCGACTTGAGTAATATTTCTTTTAATTCAAGACTATCTAGAGGCTTTGACTATTATACTGGAATGATATTTGAAGTCTTTGACACAAATCCCGAGAACAAGAGATCGCTTTTTGGTGGTGGACGATATGACAATTTACTTGAAATTTTTGGAGTCGAGCCCGTACCAACTGTTGGCTTCGGAATGGGAGACATTACAATTCGGGACTTCCTCGAGACACACAAACTGCCGTTATGCGAAAAGTAGTATTCGATATTGAAACAAGAAACATTTTTCAAGATGTCGGTTCAAACAATCCAGTGAATTTGGATATTGCTGTCGTCGGACTTTATGACTACTACTCAAATAGATATGAGACCTATGTTCAGGAAGAATTCGACAAAATGTGGCCATTTTTCGATAAGGCTGATGTCCTAATAACTTTTACCGGAGATCATTTTGATATTCCCCTACTAAACAAATACTACAAAAAGGCAGGATTGGGTGACCTGACTAAAATTAGATCTTTGGATGTTTTAAGGGAGATAAAAATGCAATATGGTAGACGCATGAAGCTCGATCAAATAGCCGAGGGCACTTTTGGTATAAACAAAAGTGGCATTGGTTTTGACGCGGTTAAATGGTGGAACGAGGGAAAAGTTGAGGAAATAAGAAAATATTGTCTCGATGATGTAAAAATTACAAAGGATGTTTACGAATACGCATTAAAAATAAAAAGGTTTTATTTCAAAGAAAGACCTTTTT
>CAYUID010000070.1:0-2302 GCA_964444765.1 uncultured Candidatus Saccharibacteria bacterium | reverse complement strand
CGCTTTCCTCAAGTCCCCAGCGAGACTTTCGGCAGTCCTCGATCGCAATCTGTCAATGAACCAAGCAAGCTTGGACGTTGACAGAGCCCTGCTTGCGATCTGCGGAGGCTCTAAAATCATATTCCATCACAGAATTTAGTATCTTGAATCAGAAAACATAAATTGCCAGAAGAAAATTTTTCTCGTGAAGTGCAAAACTCTCTTGCTATAAAAAAATCGATGTGAATAATGAGGAATAGAGAGGGGTTTAGATAGAAAAATCTGCCTCATCGGCAGACAGGGCTCCAAAGCATAAATCTCTAAGCAACACTTTCAATAGTCAAACCAAAAGCTAAGCGTTTCGCCAAGGATAGCCCCAGAGCATTACACAAAGTAATATCCAGGGTGTCCTCGCAGAAAAACTCTTAAGCATAAATGCTTAGTTGCTTAGAGATTTATATTTTGGAGCTGAAACTCTTTCTGACAGTCTCTCTACCCCGATTTCAAGGCCTCATATATTGAGAACCGGAGTCTAGCATAAAAAAATTTTAATGTCAATAGGGCTGCCTCGAGTAAATCGAGCGATTGTGGTAGATGGAGTTGTAGTATAATGACCTCGTATGAAGAAAAAAGAGGCACAAGAGACCGATAAAGACTCACTTTTTCTAGATACTACCCTGCGCCCAAGTAGGTGGGATGATTATGTTGGCCAATCGAATATAAAAAAGAACCTCCAGATACTCCTCATGGCCGCCAAGGAGAGAGCCCACCCACCTGAACACATCCTTTTTTATGGCCCGCCGGGCCTTGGTAAGACCACTTTGGCCCATTTGGTGGCCAAGGAGATGAATGCTCAAATGAAGGTCACTTCTGGACCAGCGATAGAGAAGGTTGGCGACCTAGCCTCAATACTCACTAATCTTTCATCCGGAGATATACTTTTTATAGACGAAATACACAGGTTAAACAAAACAATTGAAGAGGTCCTCTACCCCGCTATGGAATCAGGCACACTGGACATAATTATCGGCAAAGGACCCTCGGCCAGAACTATTCAACTCGAACTTCCACCTTTTACTCTGATAGGGGCAACTACTAGAATTGCTATGATATCCTCTCCCCTACGAAGTAGATTCTCTGGAGGAATATTCAAATTGGAATTTTATACAAACGAAGAAATACAGAAAATCATAAAAAGGTCAGCGAAAATTTTAGGAATTGACTTGGATGATAAAGCCGGAAAAGAAATCTCCAAAAGATCGAGGTACACGCCAAGAACTGCCAACTATTTTCTGAAAAGGTGCAGGGACTTTGCTCAAGTCCACAAAATAAAGATGAGCCAGAAATCAGTAGATGATGCTCTGAAACTTTTGGGAGTAGATGAAGTTGGACTGACTCCAGCAGATAGAGACATCCTGCACGCCATAATAAAGAAATTTGCTGGTGGACCTGTTGGGCTCAACACTCTAGCCGCTTCTATGTCAGAGGAGCAAGCGACAATAGAAGAATTCATTGAACCTTATTTAATACAGCTCGGATTTCTTGACAGAACACCAAGAGGAAGAACTGTTACGACTTTAGGATATGAGCACTTGGGACTTTCTCCGAGAGCTCTTTTATAAACTATCAACCGATAAAACTGCAAAAAAATAAGTCTGGGGATGCAAAACAAAATGGAACAAGAAGATAATTAAATATATAAATAAAAATTACTAAAATTATCAACGTAATTAATATAATAATCGCATTCTGAAACAATATCTTGTTTTTCACTAATTAAAATTATAACATAAGCCCAAATGTCAGGTCACAATAAATGGTCAAAAATTAAGCATAAGAAGGAGAAAACCGATGCCCAGAAATCAAAGGTTTTTGGCAAGATGGTAAAACTGATTCAGGTTGAAGCTAAAAAAGCTGGGGGTAATGTGAATTCTCCTGGACTTAAAGCTGCGATTGAGAAAGCTAAGTCTTTTAATGTGCCAAACGATAATATTGATAGAGCAATTAAGAAATCTGCTGAAGCAAAGGACTTGGAAAGTGCAATTTATGAAGCTTATGGACCAGGAGGGTGCGCAATGATAATCGAAGTTTTGACAGATAACAAAAATCGCGTAAACCAGGAAGTGAAAACTATTCTTTCGAAAAATGGATTCGCTATGGCAGGAGTCGGCGCAGCTTCTTGGGCATTTTCACACAATCCAGGAGAAGAATGGATACCGACTTCTACTATTGTCCTATCAGATGAAGATGGAGCAAAATTAGTTGCACTGACAGAAGAATTGGAGGAGATTGAGGACGTTCAAGAGATCTGTACTAACGCTGA
>CAYUID010000069.1:0-2411 GCA_964444765.1 uncultured Candidatus Saccharibacteria bacterium | reverse complement strand
TTTCGTAATCTTTCGTTCCGTTTGTTTTGTGTTATTCTGTTCCAGATTTACATTTTTCAAAAGACAAAAATCCTCTACCCCAGTTTAGCTGGTCTTTATAATTTTCTTGTGCGTTTCCTATGTTTGTCGCTAGAGCGTTTTGGGTCTGCAGATATGCTCCATAAGGATTGCTTTGGTCATTCTGGGTCATTTCAAACCAACCATCCCAGCCACCTTGATTGAAATCGTTTATGAACTGATCGTAATTGTTTGAAATCTTACTTAGCGTACAAGAAAAGTTCTGGTTGTCTCTCAAATAGTTTCTGACCAGAGCCAATCTAACTTGAGCTTTGAAAGGGGAACACAATTGATTTAGTGCGGTGCTAGAGAGAAAGTTCGAGGCTTGGTTGTCTGCCACATTTAGAAAAAATTGTCCTGGATTGGTGACATAAGCTGGGTTACCTTGAAATCCGGAGTTAATCCAATTGACGGTTTGGGCAGTTACTCCTTCTATAACCTTGTTTGCCACAGCCCAAGCCAAAGGATCGGCCACATATTCCTTGACTGATTGAACGAGATCGACGTATTGGGCTTTTGCTTCACTTGGAAAGAGCAAAAAAAGAGATAAAAATAGACCAACTGCTATAGATTTTTTTCCAAAGGACTGAAATTTTAAAAAAGACATAGAGTTGTCTATATTATAAACCCCTGACCTTTACAACACTAGCTTTTTGTTCACAAGTTACTGACTAGAACCGAGCTTTTTAACAAAATAGGCATTGAGATTGTCCAAGGAGCCCTGAAATATGGTGATATCCCTGGTATAACTCATCTCCCCAACGAAACCTTTCATGGGGTCAGAGACAGATTGCCTCATGGATTCGAGGTCAGATAGTAGAGCACTGCATGAATTTATGAAGGCGAGGTGCACTGGGTAGGCATCTTTTGGTACATCAACCGAAAGCAAGTCTTTTATAAGGTTTTTATCGTCTTCAATAATGTAATCGAGCCTGGAAATAAGGGTAGAGTCCTGGGCTCTGGCCGCTTTGGCAGCAATAGTTAAGGGGTTGTCCTTTATCTGGCTAGATCTATTTTTCAGCATCAAATTAACTGTGTCTCTGTAATTTTTGACTGTAACAATATCTGTCGCTGCTACCACATGAAGGTCAGAAGTTTTGTATAAAGGGTATTGAGTTTTTAAGTATTGTGGGGAAGAAAGAATATTTTGGACAATCTTGTTCGTATCATCACTGGTTAAACTCTGCCCACCACCCTTTGCTTCTAGATATCTTGATAAGAAATCTCTAGCAAGTTGACCAGTAACAGAAGTCTCATCAAAGGAGTTTGAATTGTCGCCTGAAAGGACTTTTACTCCACTGCTGTTTTCTGTTCCGATGTTTGAAAGCAGTTTTTTCCACTCGGCATCAGCATTACTATTATCCTCTTGATACTTATAGGTCGAAAGAGGAATTTGTTTTTTTATTTCTACCACTGCATTTTGACTTTTTCCAAAGATTAACCAAGTTGAAATTACAGCGGCAAAAGAGACAACCAAAACACTTAGAACTTTTCTATCAGGCATTATTGAATTATAACACGTGACTACTTTCTAAGTACGATATATAAAGCAATTATTACTACGAGAGAAAAAATATAGCCAAGATGAAGAACAAAAATTGGTTTTTCTCTGTAGGGTTTTTTAACTACAAGCTTGTAACCTATGATAGCCGCTGGGACAGATACAAGAAAAAGAGTATAAAAAGAGAAAAAGATAGGAACCAAGAGAAAACTTAAAGCTAAACAGGCCCCAACTACTTGCGCACCTCTATCTTTGAAGAGTACTGGTAAAGTTATTACCCCATGGGCCCTATCACCTTCTATATCTTTCATGTCTTTAAAGTTGGCTTCGAGGGTGAAAATGATCAGAATTCCCACAATAGAGAGGATTGGAAAAGCTTCAATTCTTTTGTCGGCAGAAATAAAGAAAAATCCTGACAGAATTGTTACTAGACAGGCTACAGAAAGAAGAAAAGACGAAAGAATAGGCACTCTTTTCAGTCGAAGTGGGGGCGTTGAGTATATATATGAGGTAGCGGCATAGACCGAGGCCATGAAGAAGGGATAAAAACCTGCTGACCAAGCGCCAAAAAGAGCAACCGATAAGAAAATATAACTTGCTTCTCTCATTTCATCTTGGCTAACCACCTTTTTGACCAAAGGCCTTTCTGTGTTTGAGATTTTATCAGTGTCTAAATCAGCAATGTTGTTCGCCCAGACAGCGTATATCCATAGAATTATCCAAGATATCATCAAAGTTAAGATACCAAGGACATCAACCCAGAAGTTGAGCCTTTCGCCAGAAAGGTATCCATAACCCACTCTCAAAAAAAGTAGTATAGACCACAAGAAGAAACGCACGTATCTTGAGTTCT
>CAYUID010000068.1:0-2482 GCA_964444765.1 uncultured Candidatus Saccharibacteria bacterium | reverse complement strand
TGGTTTAACAACTAAAGGATGTGTTATTGAATTCCAGATCTCTTTAGCTTTTTCTTTTATAGAGTCGGTGGACCTAACAAGAAAACCTAAGGGTGTTTTAATTCCAAGGGATTTTGCCTTCTCTTTGGCTAACCACTTATTCATGGCTAAAGCAGAGGGATATTTTGCTGAACCAGTATATTTGACTCCGAAAGAGTTGAGAATATCTTGAACTTTACCATCCTCACCAAAAGTGCCATGCAGAGCATTGAAAACCACATCTACATTTTTCAAAATCCTTCCTGGTGATCTCTCGAGACCATTCATATGCCACAGTCCATCATCAGAGACAAAAATATCTACTGGTTTGTGAGTTTCCCTCAAAACCTTCAAAACATTTGCTCCACTATTTAAAGAAATGTGGTATTCAGGAGAAGGACCTCCACGCAAAACTCCTATCCTCAAAGATTGTTGCAAACTTTTCATCATTTCATTATACAGAAAATTCAGAAAAAATTTAGGCAAAAGGAAAGGCCCACCGAAGTGGACCTGTATGCCCCAGAATGACTATCCAGGCGTGGCTCGCGAATTGCGGGCGGTGTTGTGGTGCTCTCGGCTTGCGCCTTGAACCCTGAAGTTTTCTTTCGAGAGCTTGCGCCCCCAATCGAACCCTTTCGACAACCCGGTCCGTCAACCCGCAGGCGACACGAACCTGAATAAGTCACTCTGAGAACCTTCACACTCTATACCCAAAGAAAAAAGAAGTCAACAATAAAAATAATCTGACAATCTTTAACTAACCCATGTCAACAATCTTCCCTCGGAGATGCTTGTGAAAATTGATAGCGTACCTATGAGATTCAGCGTTAGACATGAGGATTTCCTTCTCATATGACAGCCAGATTTTATCCCCAAGTATTTCCTTTGCCCTGTGATGCTCATCTTTGAGAACAGAAACCACAGGGATGATTTCACCATGCTCTTTTAAAATTTTTTCCATAACATTTTTCTGGGCAACCCCTCCATCAACCACTATGAGATCGGGAAATGGCCATTCTATGTGTCCCAATCTTCTGGACAAAATCTCAGCCAAGGCTTTTGTGTCATTTACACCAGGCTCGTTTTTTATTTTAAATTTCCTATAATCAGACTTTTTTACTTCACCGTTTTCCACAACTGTCATAACACCTACAACATTTTTGCCTGACATATGAGCAATATCATAACTTTCTATACGAAAAACTCCTCCATCTTTGCCAGTTTTTATGTCTTCTTTTATGAGAGAAATGTCCTGAATATGCCCCAAAATAAAAATCTTTCTTTTTATTTCACTAGCTTTTTCAAATTCACGATTTTTTGCTAGAGATTTCATCTCTTTTACCAAATTCTTTACAACTTTCTTCTTATTTCCTTCAAAAAATAGTACGAGGTTTTTTATTATCCTTTGATAGTCTTTTTTGCTGATTTCCCCTGTACAAACACCTGGACAAAGACCGATCTGACGATTGAAACACGGTCTTAACGTTACACCTGGCTTCTGTTCAGAAGCTGGCGTACATTTCTCATCTCTAAAAGGAAAAAGTTTTCTTATAATTTTTATGGCTTCTTTTAGCTGGCTGCCGTTTGGAAAAGGTCCAAAAGAGTAAGCGATCTCAAAAGGCAGAGTGTTTTTGTCTTTATCCTCCGAAAGCGATTTGGAAATCTCTCTACCTCGCACAACCAAAACTCTTGGAAAATCTTCTTTTGTTATTACTACTGAATTAAAACTACGGTTGTCTTTTTCTTTTATATTGGCCTCTGGTTGATACTTCTTTATTAAATGAGCTTCCAAAACCAATGCTTCCAAAACAGAATCAGTTTTTTTGTATTGAATATCTTTAAAATTCTGAAGCATTTTGGATATAAGCGGCCCCCTGGTTTCAAAAATATCCTTACTGAAATAACTTCTGACTCTATCACGAAGGGATGTTGCTTTACCTATGTAGAGAATATTTCCACCTTTTCCACGGAAAAAATAAACGCCGGGTGAATCGGGTAATTTTGATAGCATTTTCTTCACTTTCCCTTGACTTTTCATGTTATGCACACCCCAATATACACCAATTTTCAGTGGACGTATAATTTAACGTGGATCGGAGGGAGCATGAGCAATTTAGAACCGCAAGACTGGGCAGTACTCGTTCTAGCCCTTGCTTTCATTCTCTCTATAGCGCTTGGGCATCGCAAGATTGCCCAATGGTTCGACCTGATGGGAGATCTTTTCTTCAGTTGGACCGGCTGGTAGAGCAAGAAAGTTCGGGCGTCGAGAAATCGGCGCCCTTACTGTTTTCCTTTTCCAGTAATTTCAATTCAGACTTTTTCAGAGCACCCGCAGACCTTGAGCATGGCTTAGTCAATGACCCCGAGCTTGTCGAGGGGCTCTTGACGAATCAAGGCCGAGGATCAGAGCAAACTTTTCGCTGGAAAAGTTTGTGTCTCTAAAAAGTTCTTGTTGACAAAGAAA
>CAYUID010000067.1:1439-2651 GCA_964444765.1 uncultured Candidatus Saccharibacteria bacterium | reverse complement strand
TAACTTTTTTCGTTGTTAGCGACCTGCTCTGGAGTACCTTTGGCTACTAATTGTCCGCCATTCTCCCCTCCCTCTGGCCCAATGTCCAAGACCCAATCGGCTGATTTTACAATATCCATGTTGTGCTCGATAACCAAAACCGTGTTGCCTTTGTTTACCAGTTTTTGCAAAATCTCTATCAACTTTTTTACATCTTCGTAGTGAAGACCGATTGTTGGCTCATCCAAAAGATAAATTGTTTTCTGTAGATGTGGTCTGTAAAGTTCAGCAGAAATTTTTACTCTCTGCGCCTCACCACCCGAGAGAGTTGTAGCAGATTGACCGAGTTCAAGGTAGCCGAGACCAACTTCATCAAGAGTCTTTAGCCTGTCCGAAATAGCTGGAACATCTTCAAAAAAATCCACTGCTTCCTCAATAGTCATTTTGAGCACATCGTAAATATTCTTCTTTTTGTAATGAACCTCGAGGGTTTCTTTCATAAACCTCTTACCCTTACAGACATCGCAAGGCACGTAAACTGTCGGCAGAAAGTGCATCTCCACTTCTATCATTCCATTTCCCTGACAAGTTTCGCATCTTCCACCTTTAACATTGAAAGAGAACCTGCTAGATTTCCACCCGCGGGCACGAGCCTCTGGAGTTTCTGCAAACAAATCACGAACAAAAGTCCAAGCTCCTGTATAAGTTGCTGGGTTTGACCTAGGTGTTCGACCGATCGGAGACTGGTCTATTAAAATCGTTCTACCAAGATACTCTGTTCCAGAAAAAGAAGTGCAATTAAAAGTTTCAGCAGTTCTATATCTCCTTTCAAGTCGAGCCTGTAAATTTTTATGCAAGATCTCGTAGACAAAAGAAGATTTTCCTGAACCGGAAACCCCAGTGACAACCACAAGTTTGCCCAAAGGCACATCGACATTTAGATTTTTTATATTGAAGACTTTTCCACCTCTTATCTGAATTTGGCCCTTTTCACCCTCTCTTCTCTCTTCCGGCATTTCTATAACTTTGTCCCCACGCAAATAATCCAGAGTCAGAGATTTTGATTCATTCTTCTTGGCGGTTAAAAGATCCTCCAAAAAACCTGAAGTCACAACCTTGCCCCCGTGAACTCCGGCCCCAGGTCCAATATCAACTATATAGTCAGAAGCAAAAATAGTGTCTTCATCGTGCTCGACAATGATGATAGTGTTACCAAGATTTTTCAAATCAATC
>CAYUID010000067.1:0-1429 GCA_964444765.1 uncultured Candidatus Saccharibacteria bacterium | reverse complement strand
ACAAAGCACCGACCAAACCAGAGCCCAATTGGCTAGCTAGACGAATCCTTTGAGCTTCACCGCCAGAGAGAGTATGGGCTCTGCGATCTAAAGAAAGATATTCTATACCCACATTAATCATAAAAAGAAGCCTCGATTCAATTTCCCTCATCACAACCTTTGAAATACTTTTTTCTCGCTCTGTCATCTTCAGCTTTTCAAAAAATTCGAAAGCATCTTTTATGGACATAGCTGTCAGCTCAACAATATTTTTCTTTCCAATCAAAACATGCAGAGCCTCGTCTCGCAGCCTTGCTCCTTTACATTTTGGACAAGCTTCATTGCCAAAAAAATGCCTAGTGCCCAAGCCGTTACATTCAGGACAAGCTCCATATGGTGAGTTAAAAGAAAAAAGCCTTGGCTCGACTTCTGGATAAGAATAGCCATCATTTGGACATGAGAGGTTGGAAGACATGAAAAATTCCTCTGGTTTGTAGTCTTTATTTTTTTCTTCGGCCATATCGCTAAAAACTATTTTTACTTGCCCTTCGGACTCGTGAAGAGCTTTTTCTAGTGCTTCTGACAATCTTTCCTCTGCACTTTTCACATCTTCCTTGAAATCAAGGATAGAAATGCTATCTACAAGCACATCTATTTCGTGTCTTTTAGTTTTTGACAGTTCTATTCTCTCTCGTAGAGACTTCTTTGCTCCATCAACAAAAACATGAGAAAAACCTCTGCCTAAAAGATCATAGAGAAACTGATAGTACTCACCCTTTCTACCCCGAACAACCGGAGAGAGAACTTCCACATGCAGAGGCAAAGGAATTTTCTTGCCATTATGCAAACTTTTCTTTTTTGACTCAATTTTCTCCAGTACAAAATTTTTTATCTCCTCGTTTGAAAGTTTAGAGAGTTCCCTGCCGCAGATAAGACAGTGGGGGTGACCAATGCGTGAGTATAAAATTCTCAAGTAGTCGTAAATTTCTGTGATTGTGGCGACAGTTGAGCGTGGATTGTTTGAGCGGGACTTTTGATCGATGGAAATAGCTGGAGAAAGCCCAACAATTTCATCTACGTCCGGCTTCTGCATTTGCCTTAGAAATTGTCTAGCGTACGATGAGAGTGACTCAACATACCTCCTCTGACCTTCAGCAAAAATGGTATCGAAAGCGAGGGAAGATTTACCCGATCCAGATAGACCAGTAAAAACCACCATTTTATTTCGTGGCATCTCGACCGTAATATTTTTCAGGTTGTGGGTTCTTGCCCCCTTAACTATTATTGTTTCTCCACTAGGTTTTTCTTTTTTCATACATGAAAACCTGGGCGATTGGCCCATAGGTTTGGTTATGGTAACACGAAAGGTAAACCAGAAAAACCGACAGGGGCAAAAGCTCCTGCCGGTCTTTACCCGGACAGAAGCCGCAAAGGGAATCGGCCAGCTGGG
>CAYUID010000066.1:0-2778 GCA_964444765.1 uncultured Candidatus Saccharibacteria bacterium | reverse complement strand
TTTTTGGCCTCGTCCCTTAAATTATCCCTAAAATCTGACGATGATAGAAACGCAATTATTTTGCAGTTTCAAGATTTTCTAAACTCATTGGATTTTCCCATCCAGATTTCTATTGAATCGAGGAGGCTGGACATAAGGCCCTACCTAGCTCTTCTTGAAGATAGATACAAAGAACAGGTCAATGATCTGATGAAAATTCAGACAAGGGAATACATTGATTTCATAAAGAAATTCACAGAAACGACAAATATAATGACAAAAAGTTTCTTTGTTGTTGTGCCGTACGACCCAGCTATCGTGGACATAAAAGCTGGAGTAACTGGAAGTTTTCTCAAAAAAAAGAGTGGCAAGGAAGATATGGAAAAAAAGAGACTCTCCTTTGAGGAAAACAGAACTCAATTGGAGCAAAGAGTCTCTGTGGTCGAGCAAGGTCTGTCGAGGTGCGGGGTCAGAGTCATAAGACTGGGAACTGAGGAGGTTATAGAGCTCTTCTACAAGATCTTTAATCCAGGGGATACAGAAAAACCAATCAAGTTAAGTTAAAACTATGGCACTTTTTGACTTTTTAAAATCCAAAAAAGAAGAGTCGCAGATCACAACTATCTTGCCCCAAGAGATACAGAATTCCAACGCTCTTGAATTAAAGGATATTATTGCTCCAAGCGCCCTTAAGGTTACATCAAAGGAAATAAATCTTGGTGAAAAAGTTTTGAGAAGTTTTTTTGTCATTTCCTACCCGAGATACCTCTCTGAAAACTGGTTTGCTCCGATCATAAATCTAGACAAAGTCTTTGACGTCTCGATTTTTGTCCAACCTATTGAAACCTCCCAAGTTTTGAGAACGTTCCAGAAAAAAGTAGCCGAGGTTCAAAGCCAGATAAGCACAAGGGAAGCCAAGGGTTTGGTCAGAAACCCCATGCTCGATACCGCCTATCAGGACCTCGAGAACCTGCGAGACCAGCTCCAGCAAGCCCAGGAGAGACTTTTTGATGTCGGTCTCTATATAACTATATATGGAGAGTCGACGAGTGACTTGGACAAGATAGAATCTGAAGTAAAATCCATTCTCGAAGCAAAACTTGTTTATGTTAAACCAGCCCTTTTCCAACAGGAACAAGGTTTCAAAACTTCGATTCCTTTGGGCACAGACGATCTCAAGGTAAACAGCAAACTAAATTCCTCTCCTCTTTCCTCTCTCTTTCCTTTTGTTTCTTTTGACCTGACATCCGACAAGGGAATACTTTACGGAATAAACAGACACAACTCTTCTCTTGTCCTTTTTGATAGATTTTCTTTGGAAAACTACAACTCCATAACTTTTGCCAAATCCGGTGCAGGTAAATCATACGCAACCAAACTAGAGATTCTGCGTACACTTATGTTCGATACTGATGTCATGGTTATTGATCCAGAAAAAGAGTACGAATATCTTTCGGAGGCTGTCGGTGGTAGGTATTTCAACATTTCTCTTAACTCCGAGCACCATATAAATCCATTTGAGCTTCCGACTCCAGGGGAGGGTGAGGCTTTTGCCAGTGTCCTAAGATCAAACATTATAAACCTAGTTGGCCTCTTTAGAATAATGATGGGAGGATTAACTCCAGAGGAAGATGCTCTTATAGATAGAGCCATAACTGAAACTTACGCTCTGAAAGACATCACCGCTGATTCAAATTTTGAAAATGTTGAGCCGCCTCTCATGTCTGACTTCGAGCTTGTCCTATCCGGCATGGAGGGGGGAGACTCTTTGGCTCAAAGGCTAACAAAATACACTAGAGGAACATGGGCTGGTTTTATAAACAAGCCAAGCAACATCGATATAAATAAAAAGTTTATCGTTTTCTCCCTTCGAGACATGGAGGACGAGCTCAAGCCTATAGCTATGTATATAGTCACACACTATATATGGAACATGATAAGAAAGAAGCTGAAGAAAAGGCTTTTGGTCATCGACGAGGCTTGGTGGATGATGAAGTCAGAGGACACAGCCTCTTTCCTTCTATCCTTGGCCAAAAGAGGAAGGAAATATTTTCCCGGTTTAGCTACAATCCCGCAAGACGTTGATGACTTTAATAAATCCCATTACGGAGTACCGATTATCACAAACTCCTCAATTCAGATTCTTTTGAAACAATCCCCGACATCTATCGACAGGCTACAGCAAACCTTTAACCTAACAGATGAGGAAAAATACTTGCTTCTCGAGTCTGATGTCGGAGAGGGAATATTTTTTGCTGGATTAAAGCATGTGGCCATAAAAATAATCGCCTCATACACAGAAGATCAGATCATCACATCCGACCCATCCCAAATCCTGAAAATAAAAGCCTCGAAACAGGAGCTGGAGGCAAAATCCTAATCTGATAAAATTGACTCATGAATGATGGTCCAAATATTTCTAACACAGAGTGGGCTCTTTATATATCTGCCCTCCTTCTCGTCGATATTGTTCAAGCATTTTTAGAATGGGTAGCCATCGGCTTTTTTGTTAACCCTTTCATAGACATTTTTACTGGAATGTCCAAGGCTTTTTATATGCAAACGAGGGGGTTGAACCTTTCTGATAGTAGAAGGATAATGGGCCTTTTAGGAACTTTCTTTTTAGAGTTAATCCCACTCGTTGATGAGCTGCCACTTTGGTGTCTGGATGGTGTCTACGACATGATTCTTTACAAAAACGATGAGAAAATTAGAAAGCTAAAGGAAGCCGAGGAAGCAAAAGAGAGTGCAAAGATCGAAGCCAGGGGAGGAGGACAAAAAGCTGCCTAATTCTTGTGT
>CAYUID010000065.1:0-2846 GCA_964444765.1 uncultured Candidatus Saccharibacteria bacterium | reverse complement strand
TAGTAACTATGATTGAGAGCTACAAACTGACTAGAACTAGAAAGTAAACTTTTTTTCATCAAACTCCTGCCGAAGCCTGCGGAGTCAAGATTGAAGGTGATAACAAATGGATGACTCTAATTCAAAATTCAAGCCTAAAACAATAGAGATTTTAGAAATTATTTACAAAATTTCTATGATCGTAAAGACGTTAATCTTCTTGGTTTAGGAAGTTTAATTTTATCTCCTAACATTCCTCTTTCTATTTTGTTTCCTCTTGGGTCTTTAATCTCTGGTTTGACATCACTTTTTTGTTTATCCCAAAAATCAAAACAATTTGTTTTGGGAATTAAATTTAATTTTGAAAGATAAAAACCTAAAGCAAAAAATAGTCGAAAATGCTTACCGAAGATTTTATTTTAGATACGGTTGGGATGAAATTGCTAGGAAGATGAAGGGGGTTTTTGAAAAGTTTTAAAATTGTTATAAAGTGAAGAAATGAGAATAGTCATAGCCACAGGTATATACCCCCCAGAAATAGGCGGACCAGCCCAGTATGCCCTTAATTTGAGCCAAATTTGGGCCAAAAAGGGGTATAAAACCAGTGTCCATGTCTTTAGTCGTTTTCTCTACTTACCATCTGGGATTAGGCATTTGGTCTATTTTTTCTCGATTCTCTATCCAGTTTTTCAGGCCGACTTTATCTTGGCTCTGGATACTTATAGTTGTGCTTTGCCAGCGCTAATTGCTTCAAAAATTTTTGGCAAAAAAATAATTTTGAGGACTGGAGGAGACTTTCTCTGGGAAGCCTATGTTGAAAGAACGGGGGACCTAGCTTTACTTCGAGAGTTTTATGAAACTAGAATGGACAAACTGTCTAGCAAGGAAAGAATAATTTTTTCTCTTACAGGATTTATTTTGAGAAATGTTGATGCCATAATATGGAGTACGGAATGGCAGGAGAAGATTTTTATGAGGCCGTATAAGCTAGAGGATCAAAGAAATTTTATCGTTGAGAATTATTATGGACCAAAGGAGCCTGGAAATGCGCCAAAAAATAAAAATTTTATTGCTTTCACCCGCAAGTTAAAATGGAAACATATAGATTTTCTAAAAAGAATTTTCTCGATGCCAGATGTTATGGAGTCAAAGGCAATTCTTGATGTAGACAAAACAATGTCACACACTGAATTTATGGATACCATAAAAGATTCCTATGCAGTTATCATCGCCTCTTTGGGAGATATTAGTCCAAATACTATTTTGGACGCTATAAGATTTAACAAACCATTTATTTTGACAAAGGAGACGGGCTTACTTCCTCGTCTGGAGGAAGTGGGTCTCTTTGTTGATCCTAAAAATGAAAATGATGTAGCTGAAAAGATAATTTGGCTTTCAGAGCCTAGCAACTATCAAAAACAGGTAAGTAAAATATCATCTTTTACTTTTACTCATGGTTGGGAAGAAATTTCAGATGAGTATATTGGTGTATATAAAAGTATAAAATCATGAGAGTTTTATCTATAAGTACAGATAGAAAGATATTTGATAGAAATTCCAACGTATTTTTGCGTACCAAAGATTATGCATCAAAAACTGAGGAGTATCATGTTGTTGTTTTTTCCTTAAGATCACAAAATTTTAGGGAATTAGTCGCTGACAATCTTTATCTTTATCCTACCAACTCGTTCTCTCGATTTTTCTATATTTTTGATGCAATAAGACTTGGGAAAAAGATAATTTTGAATCGAAAGCTTGAGAAGTTTGATTCTATAATCACCGCCCAGGATCCATTTGAAACAGGGAAAGTTGGATATGTTTTGAAGAAAAAATTTAATTTACCCTTGCAGATCCAGGTACACACTGATTTCTTAGATAGTCATTTTCAGAATTCATTACTGAATCGAATCAGGATTAGAATATCAAAATTTACGCTCCCTAACGCTGATGGAATAAGGGTAGTAAGCAATGTCATCGCGGACTCTTTGGGAAGAATTTTTCCTAAATTTAAATCAAGAATCGATACTCTACCAATTTTTGTTGATATAAATAAAATCAAAGAGAGCAAGTCACAGTTTTCGCTTAAAGAAAAATTTCCACAATTCAAGAAAATAATATTCATGGCTACACGTCTCGAGAAAGAAAAAATGATTGAATCAGCACTATTTGCTATTAAAGAAGTGCAAAATAAAGTGAATAGTGTTGGGCTTGTAATATCTGGTGAAGGTCCGCAAAAAGAGTCTTTGGTCAAACTAGCTTCTGATTTGGAAATTGAGGACAAAGTTACTTTTATTGGTTGGCAAGACGATCTTATTTCTTGTTATAAAACTTCTGATGTTTTTCTTTTGACTTCTAAATACGAAGGATATGGAATGGTGTTGGTTGAGGCGGCGGCTTCCGGGTGTCCTATTGTCACGACAGAGGTTGGTTTGGCTAAAACGGCTTTATTTAAAAGTGGCGAGAATTCGTTTGTTTGTCCTGTTGACGACGTAGATTGTCTAAGCCAGTCTATTTCAAAGCTTTTGAACGACGAAAAGATGAGGGGTTTGTTTAAAGATAGAATGAGGGATAGTATTAAAAGTATGGAGGTGAGTTACGAGTACTATTTAAAAAAATACCTCTCTCTTCTAAGTAATCTACTTGAACATGAAAGCAATTAGATTTTTTACTAAACATGTTGCTATAAGATACATTATCTCTGGTGGTACAGCCGCTATGACACAATTATCTATCGTCTTTATTCTAAACACTTTAAATCACATTCACTATCTCATCGCTTCTACAGCAGGTTTTCTCTGCCCTTTTGTCGTTAATTACACTCTTCATAAGTCCTGGACATTTAGGAGAGAAGATGTGGTCGATGAGCT
>CAYUID010000064.1:0-3110 GCA_964444765.1 uncultured Candidatus Saccharibacteria bacterium | reverse complement strand
GGATAACTATGCTAAGTAATTTTTCTTCTAAAGCCATTGTCCTACTTTCATTGGGATTATGTGTTTTTCCTCTTTCCACTCTTTCAGTAATTTCCTTTGGGCTTCCATATGGATGGCATATTCCCAACTGGTTTTTCCGTTTTCATCGACATAGGGAGCAACGCCGTTTCTCTCGCACCATCCCTGGACAATACTGGCATACTTTTTCTCACCTCTTCTTGTTTGTCCATCCATATGATCGCAAGCAATCCCAAGAACCCCGACTTTGTAACCAGCTTCGATAATCTGCAAAGGAATCAGTCTGTCGTGATAATGATTTGGTGGAAAATCTGGCCTAAATCCAATTTTCTGCCAGGCGCTTCTTCTAAAGGCCATAGCTAGCCCATCGAGTATGGCCGCATTTGTATATCCATCGTAGCGGCTTCCATAGGTCAATGGGTCTGTTCCAGTAAAAGTTTTGTCGCGAAAATGATAAGTCTTTGCCTCGTAGTTTGAAGTTGTTCCATATCCCTTGCCCCCATTTTTTGCTACTTCATCAGATCCCAAAAATCCAAGAAGACCCAACTCTGGTTTGGTTGCAAATAAATATTTTACATAAATGTCAAAGTTGTCTTCATCTATCACAAGATCATTATGCATAAAAAGAACAATATCACCCTTGGCTCTTTCCATTGCATATTTATAAACTGGATAAACACCAAGATTTCCTTCTTCGGGCACAATGACTCTCAAGGAGTATGGTCCACTTGATTCCGGTGGAGCCTCTGGAGTAAAATCGCCACCATTATCGATTATTATTATTTCCAAATCTTCTTTGTGATGTTTTACTACTTTATTTAAAGTAAATTGGGTCATGTCGTGCTGTCCCAACATAGGCATGATTATCGACAGCTTGAAAGGAAAACCGACTTCTTTGGCATACTTGAGAGCTTTCCTTCTTAAGCGTCTTCCTGCAAATGGGTAAATTTTCCTGGCGATTGTCATTATTCTTCTGTATGAAAGTCTCCTGATTTTATAGAGCAAGGGGCCAATGCCCTCGCTCTTTAACATTTTGTAAGCATTTTTTACTCGAGTCAGAAGAGGCGGTTTTTTGAAGCCGATAATTATCTCTGTTCTGTCGTAGTATGTATCAACTGATGGGGAAGCTGACATTTTATTACCTCGAAATTCTATCAATTTAACCCGCTTAGTCAATTATTTTGTATTTGCCGACAAAGGTCTTATACCCTATAATCCTAATCGCTATGAAAGTTTGTATTACTGCCTCGGCTCATATCACAAATTCAGAAATGTGCTCCCTAAAATGGGTCAAAGCCTTAGAGAGAGAAAGGATTGCTTCAGGCGCTGATATCATCATCTCCCATGATAGTTGGAAGCAACCAAATCTTAATTTACCAAAGAGTTGGAAAGTTTTTGACTACAATCTTCAAAAAAAAGAGCTAGGCCAGAAGCTTTTCGAATCATTCAAACAATTTCATCGAAATTGCTCCATAAAAAATTTTGGACTCTGGTATGCCTACAAAAATAAGTATGATGTAGCTATCGTTATTGATTCAGATTGCATTGTTTCTCCCGGTTTTGTCAAAGAGCATCTCAAAAATCTAAAAACACCAGGAGAGGGTTGGGACAATCCTCTAAACAACTTAACTGGAGGTTTTTATTCTCGTGGTTTTCCATACAACAAAAGAAAAATGAAAAAATGGCTTCATATGGGATTGTGGAGCAATGCCACAGATCTTTATGGAAAAGACAGGCTAGGTAAAAAATTATCTCAAGATTTGAAAGATTTAAAAGGAGCACCTGAACATGTTTCCTCCGGAGCATTTTTCCCTGTCTCTGGTATGAACGTTTCATTTGTGAGAGAAGCCATACCCTACATGCTTTTTTTGCCAGTTTTTTATTTCGGTAAAGAGAAATTCAATCGACACGATGATATTTGGGGAGGATACATTTTGCAGAAAATTGCCAAAATAAAAAACGCATCTTTCTCGTATGGCTTACCTTCAGTTTTTCATGATTCAACTGTCGATGCCTCCGCTGACGCCAGGGAAGAAGTGGCCATGATAAAACATGAAAATGAATTCTATGACCTGATAGGCAAAGCTCTTGGCAGTAAGGAATTAAAAAATACTTCTTCACATAAAGAAATTTTCTCAAAGGTAATGAGTGAGCTCAAAAAGAGTAAAACATTTAAGCCTTTGGTCTCGGCCATGGCATATCACACTAGCGCTTATTCTAAGATTTTGAAGAAGTAAAATTTGGGACAGAGGAGTATTAGTTGTCAGTTTTAGTCCCTATAACTCCATATTCATCAACTCTGTTTAATAGGATGTTCTTGTTTTGAAAGTATTCGTCTACGGCTTGTCTCTGGCCGGCGTGGGACAAACCATAATCATCTATAATTAAAACTCCATTTCTTACTAAAAGTGGGTATAGGTGAATAAGTTCGTGTTTCGATGATTCATACCAATCCGTGTCGAGTCTAAGTAGGGAAATGTTGCCTGGAAGCGTTGTCGGGATCGTCTCTTCAACTTTTCCTTTTACGTAAAATAAATTCTTCTCTGGATATTTTGTCTTTGACATATTTTCTTTTACTTCCTCCAGGGATGCATAACACCATGTGCTGTGTCCATCTATATGCTCCTCCTTCCATTTATCTGCTCTGAAGTAGTGGTCTTCTTGCGTTGGCTCTGTCATACCCTCGAAAGTATCGTATAGATAAATCTTTCTGTTGGTTTCGCCAAGCTTTACAAATGTATAAGCTACAAGCATTGCGCTGCCACCTCTCCAAACCCCGCACTCGACGATCTCACCAGGTAATCTCGCTTTGACTATGTATCTAACAGATTTATAAAGAGAGTACATTTTCTCTCTAGAAGTCATGGTGTACTCTCGACATTTCTCGTATATTTCCAGAAAATCTTTATCCTTGTCCATAACTGGATCAAGATTTTCAGTTTTATTTATCTTATAACCAAAGGCGTTAAATATTTTTTGTATAATCAGTTTTGGGTCCATAATTTATATTGCTTCTCGTGACGATCTCTCGTACAAGGAAATGCTTATAAAGGAAAATATAAATCTTATTATTACTCTGGCAATGACTAGTC
>CAYUID010000063.1:0-3118 GCA_964444765.1 uncultured Candidatus Saccharibacteria bacterium | reverse complement strand
ATTTATAACTGGTCGATTGGCCCAATGGTTTGGTTAGGGTAAAACGAAGGGAAGAACAGAGAAACCGACAGGTGCAAAAGCTCCGTCCGGTATTCACCCCTGATCTTTTCTCCATTATCGATCGGTTTTTTTGCCACCTTCCTTCATCTTGCCGGTAACCAGGAGGTAAAGGAAGAAGACCAGACTGGCTAGAGTGTAAAGCCCGACGAGTGGCACAAAAACCCACTTAAAGAAGAAAAGAGTGAACTGCTCGAGCAACTGGTAATCCATGACCAATTTCTCCCGTACATAAAGATAATTTATATTTGAAATAAGTCAACAAAACGAAAAGCCGGCGGTCACGTTGACTCACCGGCCTTGATCTGGTTTTCCGATTCCGCTTTAAGAGAGAAGCGGCTCCGGAGACGATCCCGAAGAGCCAAATATGCGCCCTTCAGAACTTCGAAGATTATCGAGACGATTGTCACCACACAGAAGGTGACAGCAAAACCCAAGGTGAAGAGGAGCGCCAGGCGCATCTCTTCACCGCGCGATGTTCTGCTTGTCTTTCGGCCCGACAACGACGAAAAGCTGCATCCCGACAGGAATGAGCATGACACCGAAAATCACTGGCACTGGGATCATTGTCTCTCCTCGGTCAAACGACCTGAAAGTGCGTCCGAACACAATAATATAACGAATTTAATAAGAAATCAAGCTACACCTTTTTATTATTTTTCATTTTTAAAAGTTCAGTGATCTCGTCCCTTAATATCGCTGCTGTTTCAAAGTCTAGAATTTTCACTGCTCCATCCATTTGCTTTTCTTTTTGTTTTATCAATTTGTCCGGATCCCTCTCCATCATTTTCTTATCCAGAGCCAATAGTGAATCAACGGTTTTTGCATGATCACTTTTAATTTGGTCGGTAATATCCTGAATTTTCTTTATTATAGTTTTCGGAGTAATGTTGTTTTTCTTGTTGTAATCACTTTGAAGTTTTCTTCTCCTCTCGGTTTCTTTTATGGCAAAATCCATCGAACCGGTGATCGTATCGGCATACAAAATCACTCTTCCGTTTACGTTTCTGGCGGCTCTGCCAATTATTTGAATAAGTGATGTCTCACTTCTGAGAAAGCCTTCTTTATCTGCATCAAGAATTCCTATCAGCGTTACTTCTGGTAAATCCAAACCTTCCCTCAAAAGATTGACACCAACCAAACAATCAAATTCTCCCTTTCTAAATTTGGTCAAAATTTCTATTCTTTCTATAGTCTTAATATCGCTGTGAAGATATTCTGCCTTGAGGCCCTTGCCTTTAAGATATTCACTCAAATCCTCTGCCATTTTTTTAGTCAAAGTCGTTGCAATAACCCTTCCACCATTTTTTATTGCCACTCCTGCTTCTTCTATAAAGTCAAAAACTTGACCTTTGTACTGTTTATTTCCTTGGCCTTTTTCAACCACAGGCTTAACATCTATAACTGGATCAATAAGACCAGTCGGACGAATGACTTGTTCAACTACCTGCTCCGAATGTTCTTTCTCATATTCAGCTGGAGTAGCTGAAGTGTAAATAACCTGTCCGACTCTTTCTTCAAATTCCTCAAACTTAAGAGGTCTGTTGTCCTTTGCGCTAGGCAATCTGAAACCAAACTCAACCAAGTTTTGTTTCCTGGAAGCGTCCCCTCCATACATTGCTCCAAGCTGTGGCACAGTCACATGTGACTCATCGATTACGGTCAGAAGGTCAGCTGAACCATCAGATTTGTGAGGAAAATATGAAAGTAGTGTATCTGGCGGCTCACCTGCTTTTTTGCCAGAAAAATGTCTCGAATAATTTTCTATCCCATTGCAATACCCCATCTCCCGAATCAAAGCTAGGTCATAAGACGTCCTACGTTTAAGCCTTTCGACTTCGAGAAGTTTGCCCTCCTTTTCCAATTCCATTAATCTTTTTTTCAATTCAGCCTTTATACTTTTGAAAGCTCTCTCGTTTTGCTCCTTGTTTGAAATAAAATGCTTTGCCGGAAAAAGAAAAAAAACATCCAAATTTTTTATAATCGAGCGAGTAATCGGATCAATAACCAAAATTTCTTTTATTTTCCCCTCTTCGATTTCAATTCTGTAGATCAATTTCTCCGAAACCGGCATGATCTCTATTGTGTTTCCAATCGCTCGAAATTGACCCGGGATGAGATCGGCAGAAGTTCTCTCAAAATGAATATCGATTAGACTTCTTATAAAATCGGCTCGAGAAATTTTCTCATCCTTCGTTATCTTCAGATTAACTTTCTCATACTCAACTGGAGAGCCGAGACCGTATATACAAGAAACCGAAGCGACAATGATGACATCTTTCCTGGTAAGAAGAGCCTGGGTTGAAGCGTGACGGAGACGATCGATTTCTTCGTTTATCATCGCTTCCTTTTCTATATATGTGTCTGAAACAGGAATGTAAGCTTCCGGCTGATAATAATCATAGTATGAGACAAAATAGTGAACAGCATTATTTGGAAAAAATTCTCTGTACTCTTGAGCCAGTTGAGCCGCCAGAGTTTTGTTGTGGGCGATAACTAGAGTTGGCTTTTGAACTTCTTCTATAACATTGGCCACAGTATAAGTTTTTCCCGATCCAGTGACGCCCAAAAGGGTCTGGTGTCTCAGACCCTTTTTTATTCCTCCAACAAGAGATTTTATAGCCTTAGGTTGATCTCCGGCTGGTTCAAATTCTCTTTTGATTTCAAATTTCATAAAAATTGAGTATACAACAACTTTAAGCACTATAATACTGTTTCAAAAAGTCCTTTTTGTAGGCCATAAAATCGCCAATTAAAATACTTTCTCTCATCTTACTAACCATATCGTTTATAAAATATAAATTATGTATTGAAGCTAGAGTTGCGCCAAGAATTTCATTTGATCTAAATAAATGAGCGATGTATGCCCGGCTGAAACTCTTGCATGCATAACATCTACAATCTACATCCAAAGGTTTTGAATCCTCTCTAAATTTTTCGTTGAGTAAATTCACTCTTCCCTCCTTTGTGTAAACCATTCCATTTCGGGCAATGCGAGTTGGAGATACACAATCAAACAAATCACAACCTTT
The DNA here is from genome assembly GCA_964444765.1 of uncultured Candidatus Saccharibacteria bacterium. Taxonomy (GTDB): domain Bacteria; phylum Patescibacteriota; class Minisyncoccia; order Phycocordibacterales; family DATDWN01; genus C7867-006. Next base: position 29 of record CAYUID010000063.1, on the reverse strand, counting down.
CTCGACCGCCATAAACAGGTCCATTGGCT
>CAYUID010000062.1:0-3135 GCA_964444765.1 uncultured Candidatus Saccharibacteria bacterium | reverse complement strand
TGGTTCTCGTTCTTTTTGGGCTATCGTTTGTCTATCACAATCTGATTTTCTCTCCTATCCTCGTCGCTTAAGTTAAAAGTTCTTGCTAAAATAAAAAGATGGAAAAAGAAATAGCAGTTTTCGGTGGCGGGTGTTTTTGGTGCACTGAAGCAGTTTTCAAAATGCTAAGAGGAGTTTCTTCTGTTTTGCCTGGTTATGCGGGAGGCACAACCAAAAATCCAACATACGACGAGGTCTCAACTGGTAAAACTGGTCATGCCGAGTGTACAAAGGTCGAGTTTAATCCAAAAGAAATTGTTTACAAGGATCTTCTAACAGTTTTCTTTGGTTCCCACGATCCAACGACTTTAAATAGGCAAGGCAATGATGTCGGAAATCAATATCGTTCGGTTATCTTCTACACAACGGAGGGACAAAAAACCGAGGCTCTAAATTTTATAAAAGATCTGAATGAATCAAATAAAGAGGGTCGATCGATTGTAACAGAAGTTATGCCACTAGATGTTTTTTATGTGGCTGAAAATTATCATCAGGATTACTATGCCAAAAACAAGGATGCTCCGTATTGTGAAATTGTTATAAATCCAAAACTTGAAAAAGTTGTGAAGAATTTTGAGTATTTATTAAAAAATCATCCCAAACAGTAGGAATTCTGCTGTGCTGTGATTTTAGAGCCTCCGCAGACTGCAAGCATGGTTCAGTCAAGGCACCCTCTCTTGACGGATTGCTGTCGAGGACTGCCGAAAGTCTCGCTGGAGACTTGAGGGTAGCGAGAAAATTACAGTACAGCAGAATTTTAGTAAGAATTTCTGGTATAATAAACATATGAAAATGGATGAAAATGAATTAAAAAATAAACTGACTCCAGAGGAGTATCATGTTTTGAGAGAGAAGGGGACCGAGGCACCTTTTTCTGGCAAACTCCTCCACGATAAACGTGATGGGATGTATAAGTGCAAAGTTTGCGGCCGGGATCTTTTTTCTTCTGATGCCAAGTTTGATTCTGGAACTGGTTGGCCAAGCTTTGACCAGGCTATTCCTGGAAGTGTTGTTGAAACTCCAGATGACTCAATGGGTATGCACAGGACAGAAATTACATGTGCCAAATGCGGATCTCACCTAGGGCACGTTTTTAGCGATGGACCGACTGAAACAGGTAAAAGGTATTGTCTCAACTCAGTTTGTTTGGATCTAGAAGAGAAAAAATAGAGACGTGATATAATTGGCCGTTATGGAATATCTGATTCATCTGATTCAAGGCGTCGGACTGTGGGGTTATCTTGTCTTATTTATAATAATTTTCTTTGAATCTTTTCCTCTGACTTTTTTTCTGCCAGGAGATAGCCTGCTTTTTGTCACCGGGTTCCTAGCCTCACAGGGGCATTTCAGTCCTTTTGTGCTTCTACCAACTTTATTTATCGCTAGCTTTATTGGCTACCTGTTTAGTTATGCTATGGGACAGAAAATCAGAGATTTCATTTTGAGAAGTAACGACAGGTATTGGTTTAAGAAAAAACACTTGGATTATACAGAAAGTTTTTTCAATAAATACGGGACAAAAACCATCATCATAGGCAGATTTGTTCCTATAGTTAGATCATTTGCTCCAACTCTAGCTGGAGCGGTCCAAATGCAATATAGGAGGTTTATTTTATTTACAGCTATTGGAGGCTTGGTTTGGACCGCGGGCGTAACTACACTAGGTTTTTATTTAGGAAAACTTATCCCAAATGCACATATTTATCTCACACCTATTATATTGGGCATAATCATTGTCTCACTCCTCCCAACTTTTTTTGAATACTTATCACACAGGAAAAATAAAAGCGGAGAAGCCCCTCGATCATGAAAAAAGAAGAAATTATAGGTGTCAGCCAGTATCTAGACAAATTAAACAGCTCTCTTCGAGAGGAGAAGTCAAAAATAATTGGGGAAGTTTTTGAAGTCAGGGAATATCCAGGTAGAAGCTACTTGTATTTTGGTTTGAAAGACAAAAAAGATGGCAGTACCTTGCAGTGTTTTATGTGGAAGACAGACTTCAGGCTCTCTGGCATTTCTCTTAAGGACGGTATCGAGGTTGTCATCACTGCCTATCCAAATGTTTATAAACCCAGTGGCAAACTCTCTATGCAGGTTGAACTGGTTGAACTCATTGGTGAGGGGGCCTTGCAAATTGCATATGAGAAGTTAAAAAAGAAACTTGAAACAGAAGGATTATTTTCCGATGATAGGAAGAGATCAATACCAAAATATCCTCACAGAGTTGGTGTTATAACTTCAAAAAGTGGTGCAGTTATAAACGATTTTCTGACAAACATAGGCAAGTATGGTTTTGAAATTATTTTTGTTGATTCAAAGGTCGAAGGACAGGACGCAATAAAAGACCTCCTGTCGGCCGTTGAGACTTTAAAGAAAAAAGATCTGGATGTTTTGGTTTTGATGAGGGGAGGAGGCTCCCTAGAGTCATTTCAAGCTTTTAATAATGAAGTATTGGTAAAGGCCATTGCTAATTTTCCCGTTCCAACTTTGACCGGTATTGGTCACGACAAGGACGCGCCTTTGGTTTCTCTAGTCTCGGACAGAACTGTTTCCACTCCTACGGCTGTGGCTAATCTTTTGAATCTTGGCTGGAACGAAGCCAAGCATTTGTTACAGCTTTCAGAGGAGAAAATTTTGACTCAATTTGAATCGAGCTTTCGAGAGTGGAAATTTATGATGGAAGCCAAGGATCTTTTAAAAGAGTTTTCAAACTTTATATCTAAAATCTCCGACTTCTTATCACAGTCACAAAAAACGTTAAATTCGCTGAATCCGGAAAGGCAGATTTCCTTGGGCTACAGTATTGTTAGATGGAAAGGAAAAGTGGTAAGAAAAAAGTCAGAAGTAAAGAAAGGCAGTGAGCTTGATATTATGGTTTCCGACGGTATAATACAGTCCGAAGTTATATGAAAAAATCTGGAAATCAAACAAATCTAAGTGAAAATCTAAAAAAACTATCTCACATAGTTTCCTGGTTTGAATCTCAATCAGAATTAGATGTTGAGAAAGGTCTGGAGTATGTCAAAGAAGGAGCGGAACTTATAAAAGCTTCCCGAAGCCGACTGTCTGAAATTGAAAACGAGTTTAAAGAGATAA
>CAYUID010000061.1:0-3159 GCA_964444765.1 uncultured Candidatus Saccharibacteria bacterium | reverse complement strand
GACGGAGGAGTTTACGTTCAAGAATACTCTCAAGGCAAGAAAAAAGCCGCCGTTAAAAAAATTGACTCAACCAAACTCTCTGGAACGGTAGTTATATTTGAACCTGACCCGGCTATTTTCCCAGTCATTGATTTCAGTTTTAACAAGGTTGTTGATCATTTGAGGCAGCAAGCTTATTTGGTTAAAGGTTTACGCATTACTGTTAACGATGCCAGCAAATATGAGGGCAAAATAAAAGAAGATGAAGTTTTCAAAATAAGTGAACTTGGTCTTGATATTCCTTCCATGTCTTTCTATTTTGAAGGCGGGCTTCTATCTCTAGTAAAGTTTTACAATAGCAATCTCAAACCAATCCACAAAAATGTTTTTTATGTTGAAAAGAAAACCAGTGATTATGAATCAGTAGAGGTTTCTTTACAGTACGTTGATGATATTTCCTCGAGGATCCTACCTTTTGCCAACAATATCTATAACTCTGAAGGCGGAACTCACGTCACCGGTTTTAAAACTTCTCTAACCAGAACCCTCAATTCTTATGCTAGAAAAAATAATCTGATAAAAGAAAGCGAAGATAACTTTACAGGCGAGGATGTTTTGGAAGGTCTAACAGCAGTTATTTCAGTAAAGCTAAAAGAAGTTCAGTTTGAAGGTCAGACAAAAGCCAAACTTGGGACAGTCGAGGCCCAAGCTTCTGTAAGCACAATTTTTGGTGAGGCCTTCACATACTTTTTGGAAGAGAATCCTGATGACGCTCGGGCCATCGTCAATAAAGTTGTCTTAGCTTTGAAGGCTAGGAAAGCGGCAAAAGCGGCCAAGGATTCTGTCTTGAGGAAAGGAGCACTCGAGGGCATGACCCTGCCAGGAAAACTTGCGGACTGTCAGTCAAAAAGTGCAGAAGATTCAGAGCTATTTATTGTGGAGGGGGATTCTGCCGGCGGTACAGCTAAAACTGGAAGAGATAGAAAAACTCAAGCTATCTTGCCACTTCGAGGAAAAATTTTAAATATTGAAAGAGCTAGACTCGATAGGATGCTTGAATCAGAGCAAATAAAAAATCTTGTTATTGCTCTTGGAACAGCCATAGGGGATACATTCGATATGACAAAATTGAGGTATCACAAAATAATTATCGCAACCGATGCCGATGTTGATGGAGCTCACATTAGAACCCTTCTTTTGACTTTGTTCTACAGATTTTTCAAACCTCTCATAGATGGTGGATACATTTATATTGCTCAACCTCCACTTTATAAAATCAAAAAAGGAAAGGAAGTTTTTTACGCTTACACAGATGGTGAGAAAGCTAAAATAGTTGGTAAAAACGAAGTTGAGGAGGTGACAGAAGCTACAAGTGAAGAAGAAAGTGAAGAGATGGGGGAGGAGAAAGTCGCCTCAACGACGACCCGCCAAGGAGGCGGGAAGAGCCCAAAGTTTTCCATTCAGAGATACAAAGGTTTGGGAGAAATGAATTCAGAAGAACTCTGGGAGACAACCATGGATCCAGCTAGGCGAATCCTCAAACAGGTAACAATTGAGGATGGAGTTAGCGCGGACAAGATATTTGATGTTTTGATGGGTACGGATGTGCCAGCACGTAAAAGCTTTATACAGTCCAACGCTACCAAAGCAACTTTGGATGTTTAAAAAACGCCGGACTTCCGGCATTTTTTCTAAACTTCATCTTTTCTGGTTTCAGTGAATTCTGCCTCTTTGGGCTGTGAGTGAGTTTCTACATGAACCGGTTTTTTTGGAACCAAAAGATAGGCGATTATATAACCAACGACAGCTGGAAATATTCCTGTGACGATGGAAATAAGGATATAAGCAAGCCTTAAAACTGTCGGATCCATGTCCAGGTAGTCTCCCAGTCCTCCCAGTACACCTGCAAAAACTTTGTCGCTGTTGCTTCTATATAATCTTTTCATATCTTAATTAATGGCATTATTTTCTACTTTTTATCTCTTTTGTCAATCTTTCAGTCAATTCTTCTTCGGTCATCTGTCCCAGGCTACCAAAATCTCTTGATTCGAGTGTTAATTTTTTATTCTCAAGTTCCTTATCTCCTACTACAATCCAGTAAGGAATTTTATTCTCTTTAGCCCCGCGAACTTTTGTTCCAAGGTTTTCGTCAGCCTCATCAATTTCAACCCTTATGCCGAGATTTTTTAGGTTGTCGAAAATTCCTCTAGCATATTCGTTGTGATTTTCTCTTACGGGAATGACTTTGACTTGAACTGGTGAGAGCCAAAGAGGAAAAGCTCCTTCATATTTTTCAATAAGAAAAGCCATAATGCGTTCTATAGCACCAATAGACGAACGATGGATGACAGCCTTAACCAATTTTTTCTCTCCATCTTTATCAACAAATGAGAGTTCAAATCTTCCAGGGGCCAAAAAATCATATTGGACTGTGAAAGCAGTATTTTCCAATCCGCGAACATCTTTCATCTGAACATCAATTTTAGGTCCGTAAAACGCAGCTTCGTTTTCGGCTTCATCAAATCTGACATCCTGATTTTTCAGTACTTTTCTCAAAACTTCTTCAGCCTCATCCCAAGCTTTATCATCTTTAAAATATTTTTTATCGTCTTTCCTATCTCCCAACGAAAGTCTGTACCAAAAATCTTCCCCCTTGCGTAAACCAAAAGTCTCAGCGACAAAAGTTATGAGGTCCAGTGCTTTTTTTATTTCACTTTCAGCTTGTTTGTTGTCTGCACATATTATGTGAGCGTCAGCCAGACAAAAAGTCCTAACTCTGACGAGGCCTGCCAAGTTTCCAGAGGCCTCGTATCTATAGAGTTTGGCCATCTCCGCCAAAGCAATAGGTAATTCCCTGTATGAGTGAGGTTTGGAGAGATAAAGTTCATAGTGGTGAGGGCAAGTCATCGGACGGAGCATAAATTCCTCACCATCGATATCAAGTGGAGAGTACATTGTGTCTTTATAATATGGATAGTGTCCAGATTTTCTATATAAATCTAACTTGGCAATGTCTGGGGTTGAGACGTGTTTGTATCCACGCTTGATTTCTTCGTCAATAATAAATCTCTCAAGCTCGCGTCTTATGGCGGCACCCTTTTCTGTATAGAGAGGAAAACCTTTTCCAACTGTATCCGAGAACATCAATAGATCGAGTTCCTTTCTCAACATTCTATGATT
>CAYUID010000060.1:629-3188 GCA_964444765.1 uncultured Candidatus Saccharibacteria bacterium | reverse complement strand
CAGACTCTAGATTTTTCTCTTCTTCTTTCATAATTTTCGATATTTTAACATAAATTTATGAAGATTCAAATTATGATTTGACAAAATATTTATGGTGTGTTAACATGTAAATAGAGGTGATTTATGTCTCAAAAGCCTGCAAAAAGTGCTCGAGAATTTCTCGAGCGACGGCGTGACCACTGGATCGAAAAGTATCTGAAAGCCACAAACTTGCATGATGAGTTGGAGCTTTCAGATGGGTATTTTTTTCTGAAAGATGTCACTCTTCGTGCAGTCGACAGACAATTCCGCGATGACATCAAGGAAGCACACCAGCACTGGGGCTGGAACGAAATCAATGATGCCCTGAAGGAGATGCGAAGTCGGGATTATCACGACCAACGCATTACCCAAGAGCACATCACAGAATTCGTTCACAAGCAGCGCCAGCAAAAAACCGCCTGAACATGAAAGAAGCCGAACGGCTCCCACATGTCGGGCGGTTTCTTATTATCTCTTAGACCACTGTGGAGCCTTTCTTGCCTTCTTCAAACCGAATTTTCTTCTTTCCTTGGCTCTTGGATCTCTTTTCAAGTAACCTGCTTTCTTTAGTGTTTTTCGAAATTCTGGAGTTTTTGAAACAAGAGCTCTGGCAATTCCATGCCTTAAGGCTTCTGATTGTGAATGTGCTCCCCCACCAACAACATGTGCAGTTACTTTAAATTTCTCACCAGACTCACCAAAAGGTTCTCTCACAATAGTTTGCATCTCTTTTAGAGGAAAATAGGTCTCAAGATCTTTGTTGTTAACAGAGACAGAAAGTTTAGTTCCAGGAGAGATACGAACTCTAGCCACAGAAGTTTTTCTTCGGCCGACTGCTTCTATGTATTTTTCTGAATGTTTATCTTGAGTTTTTTCCATATTTATTCGCTGACCTTCAGGTTAAGCATCATTTTCTCCCTAAGTTTATTCTTCGGAAGCATACCTGAAATAGCCTCTCTAAACAACTCGCCATAGCCCTTCTTGGCTACAACTTCTTTGGCAGTTGGTTGTTTTAACCCCCCTGGATAGCCCGAGTATCGGCTGTATGTTTTCTGAAGTAATTTTTTCTTACTGACACCTGCCTTTGATGTGTTTTTGATTTCAACTTTCACATCTGGAGCAACATTTCTTTTAAAATCTCTCAAATTTTTTCCCATAAGCAAAACTGCTGCTTCAGTGGCAACTCTTCCAATCCTTTTCCCTTGTGCGTCCAGTGTGTATTTCATAAATTAAATAAACTCGATAACCGCCATCATGGCACCGTCTGATTGCCTGCCAGGAAGCTTGGTGATTCTAGTATATCCGCCTGCTCTTTTCAAATATTTTGGAGAAATGTCTTTGACCAATTTATCTGCCCCAATTGGGCCAATTTGAGAGACTAGAAGCCTTCTTTTAGCTGTATCAGCTTCTCTACCCTGGGAGACCAATTTTTCTACAAAAGGACGAACCTCCTTGGCTTTGGCTTCTGTAGTTTTTATTTTGCCATTTATAACGAGGGAAAGAGCAAGGGATTTCAAGAGTCCGTTTCTAACTTTCCTTACTCGTCCAAACTTTCTGTGTGCCCTGCTGTGTCGCATCGGTTTATTTTAGTGTGATTCCAAGATTTTGGAGTGCTTCTTTTATCTCAGAAAGACCCTTTGCTCCCAAGCCATCAATCTCTAATATATCTTTCTCTTTCTTCCTAGCAAGACCGCCGACAGTTCTTATATTTGCAGCTGAAAGAGCATTCAGGGTTCTGGCTGACAAATCCAAAGTTTCTATTCGTGTTTTTAAAGAATCATCATCAACTTCTGCTGAAGCCTTGGCCATCTCAACCTCCTTTGGTACAGAAATCAGAATTTCTTCTTTCTTGAAACCAACAATTGCCTTCAATTGATTTATCATTGTTTCAATCGATTTCTCCAGGGCTTCTTTTGGCGTAATCGTTCCGTCTGTCTCTATAAACATTTTTAGACGGTTGAAATCTGTTCTGTCTCCAACACGCATGTTTTCAACTTCGTAGCTAACTCTCCTTATAGGAGTGAAGATAGCATCAACAGTTATTGAGCCAATATCAACTCGATTTTTTTGTAAAACTTCTTTTGTCACAAAACCGAGACCTTTTTCGACGGATACTTCCATATCCAGTTCAGCATTTTTGTCAGTCAGGTTAGCGATGACGAGCTCTGGGTTCAAGATATCAACTCCTCCAGGTGCTTTTATATCCCCCGCTTTGACTTCTTTTACCCCTTTAACCTTCAAGGTCATAGTTTGAGGCTCGTCTGCAACGACATTCAATCGAATCTTCTTTAGGTTTAAAAGGATAGTTATTGCGTCCTCCTTTACTCCAGGAATAACTGAAAATTCATGCTTTATACCAGCAATTTTGACAGAAGTCACAGCTGCGCCCGGTAGAGATGATAGGATAATCCTCCTCAAAGAGTTACCTAAAGTATGCCCGTATCCAGGATAAAGACCATCGATTTCATAAGAGCCACTGAAATCTGCTTCAGATACAATTTTAGGTTCCGAAGGTAAAACAATTGTATAGACGGACAA
>CAYUID010000060.1:0-619 GCA_964444765.1 uncultured Candidatus Saccharibacteria bacterium | reverse complement strand
TAAAAATTTTTAACTGGTAAATTATACATTAATAATCGCTAACACGCAACATTACGATCGACTGTAAAGCTCAACCACTGTGTTAAGGTCAAACAAGTTTTCCGACTTGCTGTACTGTGGCAAACCGATAACCTCACCAACTTTCTTGCCTTTATCCAGTGAAAGCCAGCTTGGCAAGGAGCTATTCTTTATTCTTTCATCTAGGTCAGAAAATAGAGGTTTACCTTGAGACCTTAGGTTTATAGCCACAGAATCCCCCTTTTTAAGCCTAATTGAAGGAACGTTGACCTTTCTGCCATTTACTGAAATGTGTCCGTGGGAAACCATTTGCCTTGCCCCAAGTCTGGTTGAAGAAAAGCCTAGTCTATAAACCGCATTATCCAATCTTGACTCAAGAGATTCAAAAATAGCCTGTGGGGCGACAGAAGCTTTCTTATCCATTGCCTCTCTAACATAATTTGAGAATTGTCTTTCAGAGAGACCGTAAGTAAATCTAGCTTTTTGTTTTTCGTTTAGCTGGATACCGTATTCTGATTTTGGTTTTGAAAAGCCTTTGCTTTTACCTTTTTTCTCTAAATGAAGCACATATTTTTGAGTTTGAGTTTTCTCAAAAATTGGG
>CAYUID010000059.1:0-3362 GCA_964444765.1 uncultured Candidatus Saccharibacteria bacterium | reverse complement strand
AGTTAGAATGTGTATCAACTACGAAAATGTTGAACTTGTAGTCTTGATGAATGGCACAGAATTTTCTCTGACTCCATCAGGCCTAGAAAAAGATACAAAATTTATTTTATTCAAGCCAAATATAAAAGCAGATTCGAAACAAACTTATACATTCACACCGATTTCCATTTCGGACAAAGATCCAAAACTCGGCCAGACAGTCATCGGTCTCGGAGGAGATATTAGCAACGCGATTTCTGTTGGAAGAGTTACGTCGCTCGACAGTAGGGACATAACAGTTGGCACGACCACAACTAAATATGTATCGAGCATAGACTCCGATCTTTCTCCACGGGATCTTGTTCCAGGTAGTCCACTTTTTAATCTTTCCGGCGATATTATTGCAGTCAGAATCATCGTTGATTCAAGCAGGATTTATGTTTCCAAAGCCAATTTCAAAAAAGAACTTTCTATATTTATAAATGACAGAAAAAATCAGGAAAAAGAATTGAATTTGCTTAAATTTTTGAAAAAATAGCTATACTATCGTAGTGAATATGACTCCATTCAATAACTTTACGACCAAGGCCAAGGAAGCCATCAGAAAAGCTCACGAACTAGCCATCGAACGTGGTCAAAACCACGTAAATCCACTCCATCTTCTGACTGCTCTTGTTTTACAGGAGGAGAGTATTGTTACTTCAATTCTCGATAGGCTAGAGATCGATACTATTTTACTAACGGACAACTTGATTGAATCGATCGAAGGCGTTGAATCTGGCCAAACTCTCTCTCCTTCTTATCAAATTTATCTCACACCGGAGTTGGCTCAGGCCATAGAAGCTGGAAGTAAAGAGGCAAATCTTTTGGGGGATGAATTTGTTTCGATGGAACATTTGTTTTTGGCTTTACTTGAGGTTCACAGCTCTGCGCGGGATTTACTTTTGAAATTTAAAATAAGTAAAGATTCGGTAATAAGAATTATAGAAGATATAAAAAGTTCGAAGACGGTTGAAGAAGCTGCGCCAAAAAAGTTTAAGGCACTCTCCAAGTACACAAGGAGCCTGACAAAACTAGCTCACGCCAACAAACTTGATCCAGTTATTGGCAGGGATGATGAAATCTCTCGAATCATTCAAATACTTTCTAGAAGAACAAAAAATAACCCGATTCTCATTGGTGAAGCTGGAGTTGGAAAAACTGCTATTGTCGAAGGTTTGGCTATTAGAATGTCCATGGGGGAAGTGCCAGAGTCTTTGAAAGACAAGGAGCTGGTCTCTCTAGACCTCGGTCTTCTCATTGCTGGAACAAAGTACAGAGGAGAGTTTGAAGAAAGGCTAAAAAATATTTTGAAAGAGGTAGAAAGATCAGATGGAAAAATTGTTCTCTTTGTTGATGAAATACACACTATAGTTGGAGCTGGTTCTGCCGAGGGTTCTCTAGATGCATCGAACATGCTGAAACCGGCTTTGGCCCGAGGGGAATTGAGGGCCATTGGTGCTACTACTTTAAAGGAATACCAAAAACATATTGAAAAAGATCCGGCTTTGACTCGTCGTTTCCAACCAGTTTATGTAAACGAGCCATCGGTCGAGGATGCTATTACTATTTTAAGGGGGTTGAAGGAAAAATACGAACTTTATCATGGGGTCAGAATTACTGATGAGGCGATTGTTGCAGCAGTCAATCTCTCAAGTAGGTATATCACGGACAGATTTTTGCCAGACAAAGCAGTTGACCTCATAGATGAATCAGCTTCATACCTCAAGATTGCTTTGGAAAATAAGCCGGTTGTTTTACAGAATGCACATTCAAAAATTGTGAAGCTCCAAATAGAACTTGAAGCTCTGAAAAAAGAAACCGATGCGAAATATAAAGCCAGAATAAAAGAAATCGAGAAATCAATCGCTGATTTGAAGGATGAAACTAGCGAGATTGAACTAAAGTGGAACAATGAAAAGGAAACCGTCTCCGATATAAAAAATTTGAAAAAACAACTTGAGGAGTTTAGAAGGGAAGCCGAGACAGCAGAAGCCAAGGCTGATTTGGCTAAAGCGGCTGAAATCAGGTATGGCAAGATTCCAAATCTGGAGAAAGACTTGGATTCAAAACTGAAGAGACTGAAGAAGCTCCAAAGTTCTCGAAGAATTTTGAGGGAGGAAATTACAGAAAACGATATCGCTACCATTGTTTCAAAATGGACAGGCATTCCTGTCTCGAGGATGCTCGAGCAAGAAGCTGACAAGCTATCGAGAATGGAAGAGGTTTTGAAGAGGAGAATTATTGGTCAGAGTGATCCAGTTAAGAAAATTTCAGACACCGTCAAGCGATCGAGAGCTGGTATTGCTGATCCAAATAGACCAATCGGCTCATTCCTATTTTTGGGCCCAACTGGAGTTGGAAAAACCGAGCTGACAAAAGCTTTGGCTGAATTTCTCTTTGATGACGAGAAGGCTTTGATCAGAATAGATATGTCTGAATTCATGGAGAAACATTCTGTTTCAAAAATAATCGGTGCTCCTCCAGGATACGTTGGTCACGACGAGGGTGGAACAATAACAGAGATGATTCGTCACAGACCTTATTCTGTTGTCCTTTTTGATGAGATAGAAAAAGCCCATCCTGAAGTGTTCAATATTCTTCTCCAGGTTTTGGATAACGGTAGATTAATGGATGCCAAGGGTAGGGTAGTTAATTTCAGAAATACCGTCATAATTTTGACTTCAAACATTGGGGCTAGGTACATAGATAAAATGGAGAAGATTGGTTTTGCTTCAGAGAAAAATGAAAAAACCAACTACGAAGATGCGAAAGCAAAAGTTCTTGAGGCGCTTAAAGATCACTTCAGACCAGAATTTCTCAACCGTCTTGATGACATTATTGTTTTTGATATTTTGAGTAAAGATGCCATAAAGGATATCGTCAGAATACAAGTTGATATCATCACAAAACGTTTAGCTGAAAAAGAAATCAGGCTCGAGCTGGGAACAAGTGTTTTGGACACTTTGGTTAAAGAAGGCTACAACCCACAATATGGGGCCAGACCTTTGAAAAGACTTATTCAAAATAAGATACTTACTCCAATTGCCTCTCAAATTGTTGGTAAGAAGATAGGAAAAGGAACTCGAATAATTGTTTCAACAAAGGGCGATGATTTCAATTTTGAACTTAAACATCCTAAAAAATCCGGGGCAATGGAAAATATTGTCATGACGGACGTGAAAGCTCAGTAAAAAAGGTCGAGTTTTGTGCGCTGGGTAGGAATTTCGAAACTGACAGTTTCTGTACACCTGTTCTGTTTTTTTTGCTAATCGCACAAAAAACTATCACAGTTCTTCGAATCCTAACTTAAACCTCTCCCCAAGGTTTACCCCCGACTTCAA
>CAYUID010000058.1:0-3404 GCA_964444765.1 uncultured Candidatus Saccharibacteria bacterium | reverse complement strand
TTTGGCATAGGCAAAATAGAAGTGATTTTCTCCCCTTCAGAGAGAGGCAAAAAATTTACGATTGATTTACCCTTTGTCGCTCTCCTCCCTTCCGGAATATCGTACATTTTTGTCTGGTAAACTTTTCCCTTATTTGTGAAAAATAGAAGGTCTGAGTGAGTTGAAGCAATAAGCAAATTGGTAACAAAATCCTCTTCCTTTGTGTCGAGATCAACCACTCCTACCCCGCCTCGTTTTTGTTTTCTGAATTCATCTGGATTTGTCCTCTTTATATAACCGCCAGCAGTCAGAACCAGAGCATTCTCCTCATCAGGAATAAGATCTTCAACGGAGAGAACCTGTGCCCCACCCTTCATTATTTTTGTCCTTCTGTCGTCATTATATTTATCTTTTATTTCTTTAGATTCTGTTTTTATGATATTTAGAATTTTCTTTGGAGAAGCTAGAATAGATTTCATCTCTTCTATAAATTCCTGAACAGTTTTCAGTTCATCTTCGATTTTCTTTCTCTCTAGTCCAGCCAAGCGAGAAAGTTTCATTTCCAAAATAGCGCTGGCTTGAATTGGCGAGAATTTGAACTCTGCCTGAAGTTTTTTGTGAGCTTCTCCTGTATCCTTTGAACCTTTTATCAATTTTATAATAGCGTCTATGTGGTCCAGGGCGGATTTGAGACCCAAGAGAATGTGCTCTCGCTCTAGAGCTTTTTTCAGATCGAATTCGGTTCGCCTCTTTATAACATTGACCCTATGATCAATAAATTCCGCCAAAATTCCTTTGAGCGAAATAGTTTCTGGCACACCATTAACCAAAGCCACCATGTTGTAGTGAAATGTGTCTTCGAGCTGGGTATGTTTATACAAATAATTTAAAACTGTTTGGGGATGAGCTGTGCCCTTGAGGTCAATGACAACTCGAATATCTTTTGCTGACTCATCTCGAACATCTTTTATTCCTTCGATTTTCTTTTCCTTATGAAGGTCAGCGATTTTGACAAGCAAATCTGCCTTGTTTACTCGAAATGGAATCGAGGTAATAACAATTTGATATTGACCAGCTTTATTCTCCACAATTTCAGCCATACCACGAACAACCACACCGCCTTTTCCATTTGCATAAGCGTGAGAAATATCTTTTTGATTGAAAGCAATGGCACCGACAGGAAAATCTGGTCCTTTAACAAATTGCATCAAATCCTCTGTAGTTGCATCTTTGTTATCGGCCAGATGGATAACTGCATCCATGACTTCTCCAAGGTTGTGAGGGGGAATATTTGTGGCCATACCAACAGCAATTCCCAAAGTTCCATTCAAAAGAAGATTTGGCACGGCAGTTGGTAAAACAGATGGTTCTTTTCTCGTACCATCGTAGTTTGGATGAAAATCGACTGTATCTTTTTCTATATCGCGCAAAAGTTCTGACGCAAGTCGAGACATCTTGGCTTCGGTGTAACGCATGGCTGCAGCATTGTCTCCATCAATCGAGCCAAAGTTTCCCTGACCCAAAATCAAGGGGTATCGCATGGTAAAATCTTGAGCCATTTTAACCATCGATTCATAAACAGCAGCGTCACCGTGGGGATGATAATTTCCCAAAACTTCTCCAACAACAGTTGCCGACTTTCGGGATTTTGCTCCAGCGGTCAGTTTCAGATCGTTCATTGCGTACAAAATTCTGCGATGAACTGGTTTTAAACCATCGCGCACATCAGGAAGAGCTCGGTCTGTAATGACCGACATGGCGTAATCTATGAAGGAGACTTTCATTTCCTCAGTGATCTCTTGAGGAACTACACTTCGTCCTGAAATGACCTCTGTTTCGCTGTCTTTTTTAGCCATACTTTGATGAATTTTGGATCAGTTTTGATCGATTTTGTACACTAATTATAGCATATTCAATCTATAAATAAAAGCTAATTTTAGGCCTAAATTTGCGATGTGGAGGTGCCCTCTACCCCTCCAGTTGAGGAGGCATTATAGTAGCTAGGGGAAGTAGAAAAATTCTTCACATTTGAGCGAAGTTCGCCAATTTGTCTAATGATCTGACCCATGCCGTTTTTGAAAATAGCTGTTATGCTCGCTGTTGAATTTTCTGTACTCTGGCTCTGGTTTATGACATCGGCACCTTTTTTAAAATCAGGATAAATAACCGAAAGCCAAACAACAAAAACTAGACCAACCAAAAAAAAAGCAAGAAGAAAAGCAATTCTTCTTTTCGTTGATTCTGATTTTTCTCTGATTCTGTCTAACAACTCAAACATTTTATCTCTTTGATTCTAACTTTTCTTCACTAATTCTTCTAGTCAGTGAATGTAATTTTAAATTATTTTGAGCATTCGCAGATTTTTGGCTCGGACGACAACAATTTATCCTCGCCGTGAGCATACACACTGGAAAGTGCGACCGAAGGGAGTCTGCGGAAGGCAGGAGAAATTGTGCTTCATCCGACAAAAATCGAGGACGTGAAAAATAATTTAGAATTACATTACCTCCAGAACAACCACCTCTCCCTCCATGCTCTCAACATCTTTCCTCTTTACCGTCAGTTTATCAACCGGCTTCACGGACTCCTCTCCAGCTTCTTTCAGGAAAGTTTTGAGAACATTTTTGTCGCCGACTTCGCCAAAATGGCTTGGAATGATTATTTTCGGCTCGAACTGAAGAGCTAGTTTATGGGCAGAAGCGGGATCGAGAACCCCGTCTCCTCCAATAGGTACAAATAGAATATCGACCCCATCAATATCCTCCTTGGTTTCAGATTTTAAATTTGACTCAGACAGAGCTCCGAGAAAACACAAATTAATGCCTTCTAGAGAAACTGTATAAATGGTGTTAAGACTTTCTTTGCCTTTACCTGCCTCTCCGGCGGACGGGTAATTTGATTTTGAAAGAAAACCTTTTATGAAAACTCCGGAAACTTCGTACTCCCCTGGACCAGAAATGACAAATGATTCTTTCTCTCCACGAGAAGTTTGCTCGGAACCATTGTGTTCAGGGCTATTTAAAGAGATCAAAGTAATATCGCTTCCGGATTTTGTTGATTTAAGTTTTGAGTCCTTTGAAACTGGGTTAACTGCTATAGTCGTGTTGCCAAAAGAGACTCTAAAATAATCTGCTCCGTGATATGTGATGACCATGAGAGGAGTATAGCAAAAAAAATATATTTTTAAAGATGCCCCATCATTCTGCTAAACAAAAGCGCTGCCAGAGTTTCCCCTGGCAGCGCGCGGGCCGGTAGCTAAGTGGGTGTACCGAGACGGTAGCACCTCATATTGCCGGAAGTGATCGACTCGTGAGCGTTGCCTACCGCTTGGACACCAAAAAGCATCGAAACTGTTTTCCTCGACACTTGTCGGATTCCGGATGTCCGATACGTGTCACCATCGATAGCTGGCTCGCCTTGAGTCT
>CAYUID010000057.1:0-3824 GCA_964444765.1 uncultured Candidatus Saccharibacteria bacterium | reverse complement strand
CCTACCATCTTGTGTTGCCTGGTGCTCGTCTGTTCGGAGTCTCGACAGAACTTTTATTCTGGAGATAGTTTCATTGTGAATATTTTTTGGAAAAATATAAGTGTCTTGTAGTACGCCGTCAATTCTAAACCTTACACGTGTGTCTTTGGTTGTTGGATCAATATGAATATCGGAAACCCTTTTCTCTTGGGCTTTTTCGACCAGACAATCAACCAGATTTATGATAGAAATTTCTTCACCTCTCTTTAACTCTTCCTCCAGCTTGTCTATCGTTTCCTTGTGTATTTTCATTTTTGGAGTCTATAGATAGGGAATCGACAATAAACCTTATCATAGTAGATAAAGACGGACAATTATAAATCCCTTACAAATTTTGGCCTTGGTCAAGGGGGTAGGTATGGCCGCTGGCCATAGTAATGGAGGCGAGGTACATAGCTAAAAGAGAGAACTGCCTAACGGCTTCGTTGTCGTCAATCGAAAACTTTATAGCAGATTGATTTCTAATTTCATGCCAATCTTTTTCGCTTATGTCTTCTGGACGGAGGATTGGTCCAGGAGCGATAGCGTTAACAAAAATACCTTTTCCTGCGAGTTCAACTGCTAGGGCTTTTGTCATTGTTGAGACAGCACTTTTTGTCACGACGTATGGTAGGTAGTCACTATAAATTTTTCCAAGAGCAGTTCTGTCGGTGATGTTTATTATGTGTGACCCCCTAGGCATGATTTTCGAGGCAATCTGTGAAGACCAAAATGTGCCGAAAATGTGAGCCTGTATATTGTTTTCCCAATCTCGCTCCTTTATCTCATCAAATTTCACTGGAGTGAAAACTGAAGCCATGTTTATCAAAATATCTAACCTCTTAAACTTTTCTGAAATTTGTTTGACTGCCTTCTCAACGCTTTCTCTTTTTGAAACATCGCACTGCAAGACTAGAGTTTTGACTTTGTATTTTTTTACATTTTTCTCTATTTTTTCTGCTTCTTTTATTGAGCTTCTGTAACTAAGAATTAAATTTGCACCAGCTTTTGCAAAATCTTCAGCAATAGTTTGACCAATTCTTTTACACCCAGTAATCCAAACAGTTTTATTTTTAAAATCATAAAGCATTTGCCTATCATATCACCCAACATTTGGCTGTAAACAAGATGTTTGACACAGGGGCTATTATTTGTTTTGATATTCATGGACTAAGTTACCTGGGGGTGGTATGAAGTATCGTGAGCACCGAAACGTTCTCTATCTTGTCCATGACGGCAAGACGGCCGTACACGTGGTTCCCGAGGAAGGGGATTCAACCCTTTCTACCGCAGACACGAAAGATCTGCGGACTCCAGATGTGTCCTCGGAGGATGCATTTATTGGTCTACCTATTGCCGTGTCGGTCAATGGGGTGACCTGGCAGAGGTGACTGCGTGTGTTTGGGGCGGCCGCGGCCGCCCTTTACTTTTCTTCGGCTTTTGTTTGAAAAAAGCCTCAAGTCATGCTAGTTTGGTCTCGGGAGGGGCGTATGGCAACACCTTGTGGCACAAGTCGAATGTGCAGGAAGCAGGTACGTTTCGCGGCTGAGGTCATTCCTCGGCGAAAGGGAGAAACTGTGCGGCGTGTCGACAGGTCGCAGACGGTTGAGAGGCTCACGCCGCCACGAGCAGAAGGTCGCTCATCTTCTTGCTTCTGGTCTCGCAGTCGCTGAAAGGAAGGGCGAAGTATTTGGATCGACATCCAGGCACTTCGCCCTTTAAAATTTCTAAAATTCTGGTAAATTTACTTGTATTGGAGACGTGTCAGAGTGCTGATTCATCAAGAGTTTGATGAATCAGAGACGGAGCACGACGGTGCGAGTCCGGGTCGGGCAAATTTCGAGCACGAAATTATGCCTGACCTAATGTACCTCTTTGCGTCAAAGAGGTAAGATTGGTTGAATTAAGAGATTAAGAGGTTAAATTAAAATAATTGGAGACGTGTCAGAGTGGTCTAATGTACCTCTTTGCTAAAGAGGTGAGGGCTTTATCTCCCTCCGCTGGTTCGAATCCAGCCGTCTCCGCCATTCCATCTTGGCGAAATCTGCCACCTTGTTGTGGAAAAGTGGCTCTGTTGAGATCTTTTCAAAACATTCAAAGTACGTACTAATTGAATATTATTGGTTAATGTTCAACAAATGCGTCACGATAATATTTCGATTTCTCTCCCTCCAGGTTATCTCCATGTCTTAAATGAAGAGAGTGCACGATACGGACTGAACCGTTCTGAGTTTGTTCGTGTACTTTTGGATGCTTATCTAACTGCATCATTGCAACAGATCGAAGCTGGCAAGAGGCCGGCTGGCACTCATGCTAGAACAGGTCTCGAAACTCTCTTTCCACACATATTTCCACATAAAAGAGAAGAGGCAGAGGAATGGTTACACAATTATCTGCGTTTAGTAATCAGGATCTTTAATGAGAGAGCGGAGCTGAAGAAAAAGAGGGGATCAGTTGACGAGGATGCCATCCATCTATATTGACAGAGTTTGTGTAAATGTTAGAAATAAGGAGGAAGGAGACGTTATATGGCCACTGATGGTCCAGATCCACCTCCGTGCGATCCAGAGATTTTCAAAAAAGGCAAAGGAGTCTGCGTGATCGACGGCAGTTCAAATGCTGTCGAGAGATGGGTGAAGGCAGTAGCTGACAAGGCGAATGCCCGTGTCGACTGGCACTATTCCGGAGGACGAGCCAACGTTCTTCATCTCGGGGACAACAAGAGTCGTCACCGAGTCTTGGCTGCGATCGATGAACTTGAGGGACCACTGCAAGGACCAATTCGCAGCGTTGGCCGTCCTGCTCTCTACCGAAATAGTGTCGATTCTGTTCCAGAAGGAACAATCGCGATCGATCCAGACTTCGGTCCAATCGTTCAGAAATAGGCCGCCGGCGATGGAGACCGTTGCGTCTCCAAAGCGCGGCGGTTTTCCTTTCAAGCAGCTAAGCGTTTCTCAATAGCTGCCTCGCGCTGGTCATATCGTCCACTTTCTAATTCGTCCTTTATCCAGATCAGCAGGTGCTCTGCCGCCTTCTTCACGGTTCGAACTATGTTCTGTTGATGCCCGCAAAAATCGCTGGTCAAATTGCTCCAAATTTTTTCGTGATATAATTGGGTAATGAAAAGTAAGTCGGGTATTCTATATACTATAATTGGTCTTGCTCTCATGATCGGGGGTTTCTATTTCTATAGAACAAAAAGCATGCAAGCTCCGGCCACTCCTACTAAACCGGAAACAACGCAAACTACAACTTCACAGTCGTATAAAGGAGTTCAATATAAAAATACTCAATATGGTTTCAGGTTTGAATTACCAGACAGCTGGAAAGGCTTTACTGTGATAGAGGATGATTGGGAGGGGGATCAACTGAAAGCCGGTGTTCAAGTTGGTGTGATCAATGGTCCTATGGTCACTATTAGACACCCAGATTGGGATTACAAAGCTCCAAGACAAGACATTCCAATATTTATTTTCACTATTGCTCAATGGGATAGTTTACTGAAAGATGAATTTCATATTGGTGCCGCACCTATCCAACCATCAGAGCTCGGTCGAAACAGCAAATATGTTTTTGCTCTTCCGGCAAGATACAACTTTTCTTTCTTGACTGGTTATGAGGAAGTGGAGATGATTTTAGCAAAGAATCCTCTCAAGCCTTTTTAGACACAACTAGCTCCTTTTGATTTTTTTCGCACATGAAAATGCCCCAGCGAGCATTTTCAACTGTCCTCGACCCCGATCCGTCAAGATGGGATGCCTTGACGGAACCGTGCTCGGGGCCTGCGTAGGCTCAAAAAATCAACA
>CAYUID010000056.1:0-3971 GCA_964444765.1 uncultured Candidatus Saccharibacteria bacterium | reverse complement strand
CGAGAGCACAGACAAAGTCTGTGCTTGGAGGAATCGAACCTGGGAAGGGGTCGGGAAACGGGAGTTTCCCGTGTAGGAAGGATTGGGAAAACCGTGGGTTTCCCAGGAGTGAGATATCCTGCCGAGAGCACAATTTAGTTTCTTGATTTAAGTTTGTTGAAGAGCCTTAAATAGTTATCAGTAGTTAAATACCAGTCACCAGGACGAAGCGGATTATCCAAGTCATCAATGACTAGAAGGATTACTGATGTGAGAGTCACAATACAAAACATAAAAATATAATCTAGCCAAATATTGTGAACTCCAATAAATAAAGATAAAACGATTAGAAAGGTAGCCACAAGAAAAACAGTCATCTTTAAAATCTTTGGCATCGGTTCATAACTGTATTCTATTCTTGTTATCCGATGCTCTAAGATTTTATCAAATGTTGAAAATAACCTCGAAGAAATTTCTTTATTTTCTTTGGAGATTTGAGATAAAACGTCGTGTAATTCGTCAATTGTTTTTTCTGTTTGAAAGTTCTCCTTACCGTGACTTAATTTATTCCACTCATCATCAACAACCTGTCTCAAATATTGCTTTACTAGATTATGCAACTTATCTTCTATCTCCAAGGGTAAACCTTTAGACCACAACAATAATTCATTCAGTTCTCTAATCTCATTTTTTTGGGCGTTTACAAGGCTATTCCAATCTTCTGATTCCGATATCATGACAAAAGCCGCGAATATGGCAAAAATTGTGCCAATTGTGGAATAGAGATATGTTAGTCCACCAAGATCAGAAACAAGTGTGTCAATATCATATCCTATGTATTTTCCATAAACTCTTAACGCGAAAAAAATAGCAGAGAATATACCGAGAACGAAAATAAGTTTTGGAATTGATTTCATGTTAAAATTGTACCAAATATGTTAAATCTATCCCAGATACAATTGTCTGGAAACTGATAGCAAAATTAACCCAATTTTATGTTCAATTAACCGTTGACGTCGGCACTTGGTCCATAGCTGGATGGAACTTTTCCTCCCATTGGTCTTAGGTGGGTAGAGAGCTGGCCTCTGTGATGAATAAGGTCCAAGAGAAATCCCCAAAGCATCTTGCCTAAAGGAGTTTCCCACTCCAATTTATCACCTGAATACATTCCCGCCTTTCCTTCCCAGCTTTTTTCATTAACCTTTTTGACCATTTCCAAAACCTGATTCATATTTTTCATAAATTCCAATCGAACAGCAGAGGCTGTTTTCCACTTTGGTTTTGGCCAAGTCATAAAGTCAATTTTTTTGTCTTTCAATATTGCTAAAAACATTCCCGATTCGGCCCCAAAAGTATGCTGCAAAAGTTCTAACGTAGTTCTAGATTTCTTGTCGTGCTTGTAAGAATGCTTTTTTGCTGGTGTTTCCTCAACCGCCTTAAATACTCTTTCAAATCTTGGTAACTCGTCCTTTAAGGTGAAAATGAAAAATTCTTTGTCTGTCATGGTTATTTGTAAATTAATTAATAATTGTGTAATTGTGGCGAGGAACTCTCCCTCGACTCAAAATTTTCTCGTCAGAAAATTTTGGTCTGGGCACCGACTCGCGTTTGGGTTTTGCTAAACCCAAAATCGCTCCGTCGTTCGAGTCCCAAAAATGCTTCGCATTTTTTTCGCTGTGCGCGATGAGGGACTCGAACCCCCGGCATCTTCAGTGTAAATGAAGCGCTCTACCAACTGAGCTAATCGCGCAATTGTATATTTATACAGGAAAAAAGCTTCAACATCAAACATCTAGAAAATTTTTGACTCTTGGGATACAATGGGAATCTGTATGGCAAAAATACCGAATTGTGTCGGTCTCATCATGGATGGCAACAGAAGATGGGCCAAAAATAGGGGTGAAAATACTTTAAGGGGCCACCTGGCCGGAGGAGAAACCCTAAAGGAGGTCGTTGGTTGGGCCAAGGATATTGGCATATCTCATATTATATTTTTTGCCTTTTCTACTGAAAATTGGAATCGTTCAGCCGAAGAGGTTTCATACCTCCTGAACTTAATTGGAGAGTTTCTAGAAAAAGAGTTGGAATATTTTAATAAAGAGGGTGGGGTTTTGCATTGTGTTGGAGACTTGTCTAAATTTTCTTCTGATTTGCAGAAGAGATTGAAAGTAGCAATGCAAAAAACTGCCAATAACCCCGGTCCTCATGTTTATTTTGCTTTGAATTATGGTGGTAGGCAGGAAATTTTATCCGCGGTAAAAACTATAATAAAAGATAATCCAGACGGTGAAGATATAACCGAAGATTATTTTGCAAAACACTTGCAGACTTATCCTATGCCAGATCCAGATATGATTATCAGAACTTCAGGGGAGATGAGGCTGTCGGGCTTTTTACCTTGGCAAGGAGTTTATAGTGAACTATTTTTCACCAAAACATTTTGGCCAGATTTTTCTAAAGAAGAATTTTTGAAAATGATAGAAGAGTATGGAGAGAGGGAGAGAAGAAACGGCAAATAAGATGGAGCCTTCTGTTTTATATGAAGACAAAGAAGTTCTGGTTATAGATAAACCAGCTGGACTTGTAGTTCATAGTGATGGGAAAACTAAGGAGCCGACCTTGGCAGATTGGATTTTGAAAAAATATCCGGAAATCAAAAATGTGGGTGAATCGTGGGAGAGTAGTCCTGGGGTGAAAATACTAAGGCCAGGGATTGTCCATAGATTGGATAGAGATACTTCCGGAGTGATGCTTATTGCCAAGACTTCAGAGTCATTTGAAAATCTGAAAAAACAATTTCAAAATCATGAGGTCGAGAAAACCTACCATGCTTTTGTTAGTGGTTCTGTTAAGGATGATAGTGGGGTGATAAATAGGCCAATTGGTAGGAGTAAAAAGGATTTTAGGCAATGGTCAGCTCAAAGAGGGGCTAGAGGGGAGATGCGTGAGGCCGAAACTCATTTTAAAGTTCTAAAAAGAGGTAAAGATGTCACTCATCTTGAGATCTATCCCAAGACAGGCCGAACTCACCAGATCCGTGTTCACTTCAAAGCTATAAACCATCCGCTTGTAGGAGACGATTTATATTCTAATAAAAAAGAAAATAGCCTTGGTTTTGATAGAACAGCTTTGCACTCCAACCAGATCTCCTGGAAAGATTTATCTGGCAATACTCACAGCATTTCTGCTCCATACCCAGAGGATTTCAAGGTGGCTTTGGATACATTGCAAACCTTGTAATCCTATGTTAGATTGAGTCTCTAAGAAATTCAAAAAGATGGCAGATATACAGTCTCCAGTAAAAATAGCTGACAGAGAATCTCTAGACATGAGAGCAGGGGACACTGTTCGTGTTTGGCAAAAAATTCAGGAAAAAGATAAAACAAGACTCCAGGCTTTTGAAGGTTTGGTTATAGCAGTAAAACATGGAAAGGAAGCCGGCTCGACTTTCACCGTTAGGCGGGTAGCTTCTGGTGTGGGGGTTGAGAAAATCTTCCCTTTATATTCTCCAATGATTGATTCAATTGAGACCTTAAAGAGATCAAAGGTCAGACGAGCAAAGCTTTATCATATTCGAGAAAAAGCTGCTAAAGAAATAAGAAGGCAAATGAGAAATATAAGGGAATTACCAGATGCCGAAGGGGTATCTGAAGAAGAAGCAGAAGTTAAATCAGAAGAATAATTGCTCTCCTATCCAAGTTTTACAATACCCTTCTAAACCATTGTCGGTAATTTTTTGACTAGTTAAAAATCTAATTATACCTGAAGGACTATATAAAGTTTTCCATGTCACCCTGTATCCGTCTGGAGCGTTTTTGTCCGGTATGTTGAATTGGCAAACTGGATGAATCAGCCATAAGATAATAACTACTAGTATTACTACTATCAGTTTTCTCATAGACTTATTTTATCACGAATGGTGCCCAGGAGAGGATTTGAACCTCCACACCTTACGGCACACCCACCTCAAGGGTGCTTGTCTACCAATTTCA
>CAYUID010000055.1:0-4038 GCA_964444765.1 uncultured Candidatus Saccharibacteria bacterium | reverse complement strand
GTATTGTTGTTTAGAGCTCTCAAGTTTATAGCATCCTTAAATGTCAGCCATGGATGACTGGTTGTCTGGAGAGCCACTATTATTTGCCTGTATTGTTCCGAGGCTGGAACTTTTTAAAAAACCCTCATTTCACCTCTGTTGGCTTTTTCAACGTATTCGGCGTACCTTTTCGAGAACTTTTCACCATAAAGCTCCGAAAGATCACGAGTTTCAACAGGATCAAACATATACCAGTCTTCCCCATGCGAAACTCTCCTCATGAATTCATCTGAAAGATAAGCAGCGGTGTTGGCTGTACGCATTCTCATGTAATCATCACCTGCGTTGTGCTTCCAATCCAAGAATTCTGGGAAATCGATATGCCAATTTTCCATATAAAAACACAGGGCACCTTTTTTCTTTCCGCCCCTTTGAATCGCTCTTATAGCTGTATCAATTATTTTTGCAAAAGGAGTCGGACCAGTTGATGTTCCCCCGCCGGCTGACTTCAGCGGTGATCCAGAAGCTCTAAGTTTTGTAACCGAAGCACCAATTCCACCGGAACATTTTGAAAGAAGCATGACGTCGGAGACTGACTTGGCAATGTTTCCCATGTCGTCTTGGATTTCCAAGAGATAACAGTTTGAGAGAGCTGGATTTATTTTCCCAGAAGATAGGTTCGTTGATCCGCCAGCGATGTATTCGTGACGAGACATTTTGTTATAAAACTTTTTCGCCGCTTCTGTCGGATTTTTTTCGTTATAAGAAAGTCCCATAGCCACTCTCATAAAAAAATATTGTGGGGTCTCAAGTGGATTTTGTTTTACATCCTTGAGTGTGTATCGATTGATGAGACCATCCAGTCCAGCGTATTGAAAAAGTTCATCACGTTCTATGTTTAAATAATTTCCAAGTTCATTTAAATCAAACTTGGATTTCATGTTTGGATGAAGTCTTCCGGATGCAACATTATTTTCTATAAAATCAATAAAACTTTTTTTATGTTTCTCAAGAAAAACGCTTTGCTCATCATCACTATGAAAATCTTTTACCACTTGGCGATAAACTGTCTTCAAAAGTAATCTGGTGGCAACAACATCATACTCAATGTCTTCTTTTATGTTTTGAACAGCAGCATTTATCGTCGCCTGGTCCATTTCGAAAGTAGTGATGCCATCATAAAGTGTCAGTTGTGTTTCTGTTGCAATTTGTGTCACCTTTGAGACAGGATCAAAGAGCCCTCGACATGCCCTTTCTATCGAACGGTTAATTTTGTCCGCGTTGAAAGACTCTTTTTTTCCATCATGTGTTCTTACGGTCAAGTTCATACAGTAGAATTGGTTTAAATTTTTTGAAAAATTTAACTTTTTAAATTTTTGCGTTTTTTCTTAAAATTTGTCGAGATTTTCGGAAAAAACGTCGAAAACCTTTAAATTTATTTATATATTGTACATTAAACTACAAATAAAAACAGTGGATAATTTTGATTTTTTATTACTTGGTAACAAAAATCTTTTTGTGTAAAGGCCAAAAATTTGGAGTTTCAAACTGCGGCTCTTTCTACGCCTATTTTTCCAAAAATTTTAGAGAATCACCGACTTTTAGACCAAGAGTTTCAGATTGTCCGGCTGAAATTTCCAAAACATACAGAGATTTTCCGACCGGATAGAAAATCTTTGGATAACTGCTTGGTGAAAGTGATTTTTCGATCGTATTTATTTTGAGGTCTGAAGAAATCCAGATGATATCGATTGGAAAATTCATCTCCTTCATCCAAAATCCATAAAAATTTGGTTTTTGAAAAACAAAAAGCATACCTTCATCACTTGAAAGTGGACTGTGGCCCGACAAACCTTTTTCCAATAGCTCTTGTGTATCAGAGACCTCCACAGAAAAACCTTTTCCGCCTACAAAAACATGAGATGTGTACTTTGTTTTGGAGAGCCAAAATATTATTACAGCAAAAACAACAATCAGAATGGCGATAGGTAGAAGAAGTCTTTTATACTTCATACAATATAAGTGTAACATTAACTTTTGACCAAAACAAAAGACCGGTTTCCCGGTCTTTTGTTTTTTCGTAAGAATTTGGAGTCTACGAAAGTTTGCTTACCATGAACGAGCGCCTCGATCGCCTCCTCTGTCAAAGCCACCGCTTCGTGGAGCTCTTGGTTCCATTGGACGAGCTTCATTTACTGTAAGTTTTCGTCCATCAAGTTCCTGACCGTTCCACTTTGCGATTGCTTTGTCAGCATCTGCATCGTTAGCCATTTCGACGAAACCGAATCCTTTTGATCGGCCTGTCATTCTGTCCATAATAATAGTAGCAGAAGCAACTTCTCCTACTTGTGCGAAAGCAGCACGTAATCCATCGTTATTTGTGGAATACGAAATACCTCCGACATACAACTTCTTTGCCATTTCAATTTACCTAGTCTTTATTTTAAAACTGTAAGGCGACTAGCTATCTCTACTTTTCCAAATCTCTTTTCGAAACCCGGGAACCCTTGAGAAACTTACATTGATGGGATTATATCATTATTTAACCCAAATCGTCAAGTATCTTTTGAATCAGACAATCATCAGGAAATAAATTTTTCGAGCCCCCGCAGACCCCAAGCAAGGCTCCGTCAAGGCACCCCATCTTGACGGATTGGGGTCGAGGATAGTTAAAAATACTCGCAGGAGTATTTTTATGTGCGAGAAAAATTTATTTTCTGATGATTGTCTTCTATTCTGCTGTAACTTTTTTCATGACCACAGGGGAAATTGGCTTGTCGTTTGCTCCGGTTGGCAGGTTAGCGATTTTATCAACCACATCTTGACCTGAAACGACATGACCAAAAATCGTGTAACTGTTTGGCAGAGGATAATCAGCAGTCATAATGAAAAATTGGCTGCCATTTGTATTTGGGCCAGCATTTGCCATAGCTACAACCCCTTTTTTGTATCCAGCCTTGTATGAAGCCGTGTTTGGATTAAGCTCGTCCCCGAATTGATAGCCTGGGCCACCAGTTCCGTTGCCGTTTGGATCACCTCCCTGGATCATAAAACCCTTTATCACTCGATGAAAGGTTAAGTTGTCGTAAAATTTCTTGTTTGTAAGAGAAATAAAGTTGGCAACAGTTTTTGGAGCATCGCTATCATAAGTTTCAAAAACCATTGTTCCATAATTTGTTTCTATAGTTACCATATGTGTTTGTTTGTTATTTGTAGTTTGCTCTGCGCTAGTAGTAGGAAGTTTATTTTCTTCTTGCTGACTGTTCACATCAAAGATTGGATTTACTTTTATTCCTGTTACATCACTTGGTTTACTGTTATCCCTAAAAAGATAATACCCTCCTAGTACAAGGATGGCCAGAACAATCAAACTCAAAATTACATTTTTTAACATGAGGATAATCCTAACATTTTCCCAAAAACTTTACATACCCATCGGCTGTAGAATTGAAAATCTATTTTCTTCTGTATCCATGGCTGAAATCCAAAGACCGACTCCCGGGATCATTTGTGGTTCCATTGATGACTTTCTATCTGCGGTCATTGCTCCCAAAATTTTCCCTCCATTTTTCTTTACTGCATCCATAGCTTTATTTATATCATCAACTGCAATGACAACAGATGGAGCGTGAGAAAGTGGGCTATCAGATTTTTTATAAAATCCACCGTTTATAGCCCCTGGAGCTTTTGGCCTGCCGTTTTCATCTGCTTCTGTCGTGTTAGCCAAAATATAATTTCCCATTTCACTTCCCATTTGTTTTGTCTCCCAACCAAAAACTGTTTCGTAAAATTTTCTCATCCTCTCCCCATCTTTGTAGCCCATCTCAAAGTGGACCACTGGACTCGATTTTTTCATAAGTTTAAAAGATTAATAATAATTTCCAAGTAATATTACTACATTAAAAACATTTCATCTATTTCACTGCGGAAAGGGTGGGATTTGAACCCACGAGAGGCTTGCGCCCCTGCCGGTTTTCGAAACCGGTGCATTCGACCACTCTGCCACCTTTCCAATGTGCGATCGATGGGAATCGAACCCATACCCTATGCTTGGGAAGC
>CAYUID010000054.1:0-4261 GCA_964444765.1 uncultured Candidatus Saccharibacteria bacterium | reverse complement strand
TTAGTTGGTAGAGCGCCTCATTTGCAATGAGGAGGTCAGGAGTTCGAATCTCCTCAGGTCCACAAAAGATTGCCAGGTGAACTGTGGTTCACTATAATATTTGGGTGACTTTAACTACTGAAAAAAGAGAGAAGGTTATTTTCCACATGGATGGGGATTCTTTTTTTGTCGCTTGTGAGGTAGCTAAAAATCCAAAACTTAAAGGTTTGCCGGTTGTGACAGGAGAAGAACGTGGTATTGCTTCGGCGCTTTCTTATGAAGCCAAGGCTTTGGGACTTTCTCGAGGTACTCCGATCTATAGAATAAAAAAAGATTTTCCCCAAGTCATGATTTTACCAGGGGATTATCTTTCTTATTCTAAATATTCAGAAAAAATGTTTGATATCGTCAGAAGGTATGCTGATGTTGTCGAGGAATACAGTATAGACGAATGTTTTGCTGATTTGACCGGTCTCGACAAGCCTCTTTATATGACTTATGGAGAAATAGCTAGAAGAATAAAAAAAGAAATAACCGATGGACTCGGGCTCTCAATATCTGTTGGCTTA
Source organism: uncultured Candidatus Saccharibacteria bacterium (assembly GCA_964444765.1). Taxonomy (GTDB): domain Bacteria; phylum Patescibacteriota; class Minisyncoccia; order Phycocordibacterales; family DATDWN01; genus C7867-006. The sequence goes on along the minus strand of CAYUID010000054.1, from coordinate 3,713 downwards.
GCCCCGACAAAGTCCCTTGCTAAATTGGCTTCAAAATGGCAAAAGCCTAACGGTCTAACAATAATAGAAGGAGGGAAGGCTTTTGAATATTTGAGGAAAACCCCGATTGAAAAAATTTGGGGAATAGGCGGGAGGACATCGGAATTTTTAAAAAGGAGAGGGATAAGCACAGCTGCTGATTTTGCTAGAAAAAATATAGAGTGGATAAGGGCTAACCTTTCCAAACCATTTGAAGTCATCTGGCTTGAACTCAATGGTACGCCCGTGATGAAAATTCATGGAGAAGCCAAAACAAGCTACTCTTCCATACAGAAAACTAGGACTTTCAGTCCTCCGACAAACAACCAGGATTTTCTTTTGGGCCAGTTATCAAAAAATACAGAGGAGGCTTGTCGAAAAGCTAGGTACTACAACCTCTCGCCAAAGGGTTTTGCTTTTTTTCTCAAAACTCAAGGTTTTAAGTATTGTAATTTTTCAGAGGATCTGGCTGTCAGAACAAATTCTCCAGAGAAAATTATTTCTCTTATATCCCAAAATTTTAAAAAAGTTTGGAAAGAAGGAGTTTTGTACAGAACGACAGGAGTGACTTTGTATGGGTTGGATAAAAACCTGCTGATTCAGGGAAATTTGTTTGGTGAAGGGGTGGAGGAAAGTAAATTTGAGATAATTCACAAACAAATCGATGCTCTCGAGGAAAAGTTTGGCAAAAAGGTCATTCATCTGGCTTCTACTCACAACACTTTGAAAAGAAAAGTTAGGGGAACTGATGCTGAAGATCTAGACAGGAACTTACTGTTTTTATAAAGTTAATCCATCTTGGGCCTATAGTTAAGTGGTATAACACATCCATGGCATGGATGTAGCGGGGGTCCGATTCCCCCTAGGTCCACCATAACGAATTTGAAGACAAATTCGTTATGGTGGACATTATACCAAAAAGTTCTGGTCTGCCCACAACGGGGCTATCTATGACCACAAAATGGGGAATTAGTGTGGATAATCGGTGTATATGTTGTAGAAAAAATGGTGAAAAGAAAAGGTTGACCATTACGTCTTAAGTATTAAGATTATATTAAATAATCTTAATACAATCTCCTTTAACAAACTAAAACATGATTAAAAAAATATTTAAATTTATTAGTATTTCGGTAGCGTTTATCTTCCTGTTTTCATCGACATTTGTTTTTGCACAGAGCGACGCAACAACAAGCCCAATTACAATTCCACCAGTCATGGGGTACTGTGGTTTCAGTCTTTCTCCTGTTCCAAATTCAGAGAATTTTCAAATTGATTGGAACGCATCAGTTTTTAACATGAATGCTTCGTCTTCCAGTTACAAGTGGAGCGGAACGGATGGCTTGGACGAAACTGGATTTCAAATAACAAAGATTTATAACACGCCTGGCCAAAAAATTGCCCAAGTTGATATCGTCGGTGATAGGCAAGTCGTTACTTTGAATTGTAGTGCAAATGTGCCCCAACTTTTTAGATCGGATTCTATACCTCCACCTATAAGTGGTAGTTGCCAGCCACTGGTAAATGGAATGAAAATTAACTGGACTGCTTCTGTGTCTGGAGCGGGAACGCCAGAGTCGACATCATTTAACTGGTCTGGAACAGACGGACTTTCGGGTACATCAACACAAGTTATAAAGATCTATACATCACCTGGGCTAAAAACTGGGACTGTTAACGTTAGATCTGGTGGCCAAAGTCTCGACCTTTCATGTCAGGCACTCATAGCCTCAACCACTTCTGGGTGTTTTATTGCTACTGCTGCATACGGAACACCTATGGAACCACAAGTTATGGTTTTAAGACACTTTAGAGATGAAACACTCCTCAAAACAAAAGCTGGTCAAGATTTTGTCGCTGTTTATTACAAAATTAGTCCTCCAATCGCAGATGTTATCAGAGAGCATGATTCCTTACGTGCGATTGTTCGTTTTGGTTTGGAGCCAATTATATTTACCTTGGAAAAATCTGGATACAAAGCCTAGTATTTGTTAGAATTTTATTGTTACAAAATAAAATTTTAAAATGCTATGAAAGGTTTTTTGGATTTTGTAAGAGAGCAAGGTGTTGTCGGTTTGGCTGTTGGTTTCATTTTAGGTGGGGCAGTCTCAAAAGTGGTCTCATCTTTAGTGACGGACTTCATTAACCCTCTTTTGGGTATTCTACTCGGTAAATCCGAAGGTTTAAAAGCCGCCTCATTTTACGTTGGCTCAGCGGAAATAATGTACGGGGATTTTATTTCCGTTATTATAGATTTTCTGGTTGTGGCTACTGTTGTCTATGTTGGAGTCAAACTCCTTGGGGCTGACAAGCTGGACAAGACTAAAAGCTAAACAACAGAATTTGTACTTGCGAAAGGTTGGAGGCCATTTCTAGGTTATGATAGAATTATTGGACTTAATATTTTATTTTTAAGATAGTTATGAATCCCGTTAGAAATATCGGAGATCTGCATAACAAAGGTCATACAAGTTTAATCATTAATACATAGGAACCTGAACAAATAAGGGATCTCCTATTTCTAACGGGATGAATAAAGAAAAAGTTTTATCAATCGTCGGTGTTCTAGTTGTCTTAGCAGCAATAGTCGGATTATCAGTATTTGGTGTGAAAAAGACAAAACCTGTGGCGGTACAGCAGCCTGCAGCTATTGTGGCCAAAGTAAACGATGTGCCTATTACACAGGACCAGTACGATCAGCAACTAACTCTAGCTTTAAACGCTCTCAAGTCTCAAGGGGTTGATACAAGCAACGCCGACAACTTGGCCAAAATTAAGGCTCAAGTTTTGAGCGATCTTATTGGTAATGAACTTGTCGCTCAAGGTGTGGCCAGCTCAGGTATAAAACCTTTGGATACTGATGTAGATAAGCAGGTGGCTTTGGTTATCCAGAGTGTTGGAGGAGAGGCAAATTTCCGAGCTCAACTCGCTTCATCCAGCATGTCAGAGTCTCAACTAAGGGCAAATATCTCAAAGCAATTGGCCATTCAGGCTTACCTTTTGAAAAATATAGACATGTCCTCTGCAACGGTCACAGCAGCTGAAATCAAGAAATACTACACAGACAACACCAAGGGAGTAAAGAATCCACCAAGCTTAAAAAGTGTGACAGATCAGATAAGACAGCAACTCTTATCTAGCAAGCAACAGCTTTTGGTCGCCACTTTTGTTGAATCACTGAAAGCCAAAGCTAAAATCGAAACCAATCTGAAGTAAAGAAAAGTCAAACGGCCCGAAAGGGCTGTTTTACTTTTGCACGTTTATCTGTAGCGTAGATTTATTTCATGCTAGAATATTCATATGTCAATGAAGTCTTTTTTGCTCAAAAAAATGCTCACCACGCAAATGAAAGGAGTTCCGGAAGAAGAGCAGAATAAAATGATGGCCATGATAGAGAAAAATCCAGAACTTTTTCAAAAGATTGCTGTTGAGGCCCAGGAAGAGATGAAAAAAGGCAAAAGCCAAATGACGGCAATTATGGACACAGTTAAAAAATACGAAGAGGAGCTTAGAAGTTTAAATTAAAATGGCCAAAAAGATTTTTGTTTTACTAGGACATCCAGATACACAGAGTATGTGTTGTACTTTTGCTGATGCTTACGCCAAAGGCGCCTCCTCCAAAGGTTTCGAAGTCAGGAGGAGTAATTTGGGTGATATGCACTTCGATCCAATTCTTCATAAAGGTTACAAAGTAATCC
>CAYUID010000053.1:0-4366 GCA_964444765.1 uncultured Candidatus Saccharibacteria bacterium | reverse complement strand
AGATTAGGAATCATTTGAGGCCCGTGAGAGATGATCACGTGATAGGCACTAGGTGTAAGGCCAGTAATGGTTTGAGCCGAGGTGTACTAATTAGCCGATTTCTATTAGGAAATTTGAAAATTCACATTACACTTTATTCTGTTACATGGAATGAATTCCATGAAATACCCCAGTAGTACAGCAAAGCTGACTACAGGGCATGCTTTTACTTTGTGAGTTTTGTCGAGGTAATGTTCTTTGGAGTACAAGATGACCAAATGCATTTGCACGAGATCATGCGATTGCCAAAATCCAGAGCCGAAGGATGGCGACGTCGCTCACGTGAGCAACGAATGTCCAATTCATAATTGGACACATGGGGTCAGAAATCCTCAGCCGAATCCAGATTGTCGAGCCACGACACACTGGTGGCAAAAGTAGTCGAGGAGTCTCGACTCTTCGACAAAACTTATAAAGTAAAATAAAATACTTTGTTTTGGTGCCTCAACGCAGGGGTCACACCTGTTCTCATTCCGAACACAGAAGTTAAGCCCTGTAGTGCCGATGATACTCTCACGGGGAAAGTAGGTAGGCGCCAGAACAAAGTATTTTATTTTTGAGGTCACACCCGGTCACGCATAAAACTTTGTTAAGTTTTTGCGCGACCCCGACTCGGCTACCCGCCTCCGTCTTTTGAATTCTCTCCCAGAGAATTCAAACTCATTCCGAACACGGAAGTTAAGCTCGGTTGAGGTGATGACTCCTTACAGGAGCTGTACACTTTTCGTTTTTTGATTACAAAACGCTCAAAGTCTTGCGAAGCTCCAAGTATTCGCTTCTCACTCTCACGGGGCTGAAATTGGGTTGGGACCCGATTTCAGAACTCTGAACGTAGGTAATCCTATGTGAAGAGTGTACTGCCTCTGTAAGAGGAGTAGCTAGCCGCCAGAACCAAGCCTTTAAATTATTTAGTAATTTTCAAAACTAATCCAGGGTTTTTTGTGTCGATGATACTCGATGGGGTGAGCGCGGGATTGGGACCCGCGCGCAAGGCCGGACTGAGCGAAGGCGAAGGAGGAGGGGTCGCGAGCAGAGTCAGTAGACTTTGACTTGTGACAGTAGCTAGCCGCCAGAACAGAGTGTTGAATGGTTTTTATTTTTGAAGGGCGCGATCTCTCGTGCTTTTTTGATTATGATATAATTTTTTCATGGCGATGTGGTCTACTAAAAGAAGGTTGTATTTTGCCAGCTCCGTGGCTTTGATTCTAACTCTGCTTTCCTTTGGAGTTTTTTGGAAGATTTTTTACAGGACACCGACTTGTAGTGACGGAATAAAAAATGGTGACGAGCAGGGTGTTGATTGTGGTGGCTCATGCCAGAACATTTGCTCTAATGAGACTATTTCACCCATAGTTCTGTGGGCCAAAGTTTTCAATGTTTCTGGTGATTTATATAGTGCAGTAGCTTTAGTTGAAAATCCAAACTTAAATTCGACAAACCCAAATGCTAATTATAAGTTCAGTATTTACGATACAAACAATAAATTAATCACAGTTAAGGAAGGTCAGACTCTGATACCAAAAGGAAAACGATTTGCTGTTTTTGAGAGTGGAATAGTTTTGAAAGGTCTCAAGCCAAAATCTGCAGAGTTCGAATTCACCGCTTTTTCTCCTTGGCAAAAGGATACAAGTGCCGAACCAACCATTACTCTAAACTATGGCGAGCTGACCTCAACCTCAACTTCGCCTAGGATTTTTGGTTCAATTTCAAATAACTCTCTACAGGATGTTTCAAAAATAGAATTGACCGTTCTGGTTCTGGACAGTAATGAGAATGCTGTGGCCGCCTCGCGCTCTTATGTCGACAATCTTTCTTCTCATAGTAGCCAGGATTTTGTTTTTACTTGGCCGAAGCCTTTTGAACTCGGGGTAGAATCGTGCTCAAACCCAGTTGATGTCTCCCTAGCTCTAGACAGGTCGGAGAGTATGAGGTCGGAGTCTCTTTCGCCGCCTGAACCATTTACCACTGTCATAAATACAGCAAGAGATTTTATAAAAAATCTTTCACCACTCGATCGCGTGGCCGTCATTTCTTTTGGGACAAATGGTAGAGAAGAGAGTCCGTTATCTCCTGACAAAAAATCATCTCTTTCTGCCATAAATAATTTGTTTTTAAGTACAACTACAAGAGAACAAACAAATATTTACGAAGGATTGAGTCTGGCAATGAACGAATTTAAACCACAGGATGATAGTGGCCACAAACAATTTATTGTTTTGCTAACTGATGGTGTACCAACCAGACCGCTTCTCGAGGGACAGCCAGATTATCCGGCTGTTTCTGCGACAAATCTCTCTCAAGACATAAGGGATAAAAAAGTTACTCTGTATGCTATTGGTCTTGGCAAAGATGTAAATTCTGACTTTCTGAAATCTATAAGTGCTGATCCTGACCACTACTTCTTCTCACCAACAAAGGAGGGCCTCTCTTCCATTTACAACACAATCGGCGAGAGTTTGTGTCAGAGGAAACCAAATGTTATAACTGTTCTATACAAAATTGTCGAATAGTTTAGCATGCGTTTTTCTCTATCAAATGTAGACTGGATACTGCTTTCTTCTGCGCTACTAATAAGCGCGGCTGGCTTGGTCACCATGAATTCTTTTATTGGTAGTAGCCCTTTTTTTCATAAACAAATAATTTGGCTCTTTATCTCCCTTATTTTCTTCTTCTCTGCTTCTTTCTTTGACTGGTCATTTCTTCGAAACACTAGGGTTATCATAGGACTTTTTACTCTATCGGTTTTGACACTTCTCCTTCTCTTTGCAATCGGTAGTGTTTTTCATGGTGCACAAAGCTGGTTTAACCTCGGTGCCTTTTCTTTTCAGCCAGTTGATCCGATAAAACTTGTTCTGATTGTTCTTTTGGCCAAATATTTTTCTAGAAGGCATATTGAAATAGACAATGTTAGACACATTCTGGTTTCTGGTTTTTATGCTTTTGTTTTGTTTTTTCTTGTTTTTCTTCAGCCAGATTTCGGTTCAGCTATTATAATTTTCTTTATTTGGCTAGGAATGGTTCTAGTCTCTGGTATTTCAAAAAGGCATCTTTTCGCTGTCATTTTTGTTGGCCTTCTGACATTTGGTGGTCTGTGGTTTTTTGTCTTTAAACCTTATCAAAAAGACAGAATTGCCAACTTTATACACCCTTTAACCAATATTCGTGGCAGTGGTTATAATGCCTACCAATCCATGATTGCTGTTGGTTCCGGCCAAGTTTTGGGCAAGGGCATAGGCTATGGCACTCAATCCCGCCTTCAGTTTCTGCCAGAATATCAAACCGACTTTATATTTGGAGCTTTTGCCGAGGAATGGGGTTTTGTTGGGGTTCTAATACTTTTTGCTCTTTATGGAGTAGTTTTCTTTAGAATTTTGAAAATGGCGTTTAGGGGAAGGAGCAATTTTGAAATCCTTTTTGGACTCGGTCTCTGCATTTTCTTTGTTGTCCACGCAGTTATAAATATTTCTATGAACATGGGGCTTTTGCCAGTAACAGGAAACACTTTGCCTTTCATGAGTTATGGCGGCAGTCATTTATTTACAGAATTTTTAGGCTTGGGAATTCTAGTGGGGATGAGTTCATCCTCTAGGATTGTTCACAAAGATACTATTTAAAACGAAATGGTCGGGGTTTAACTTCTGTATAGTTCAAAAGTTTTTGAGAGCATCTCTTCAACGGAAAATTCTTTTTCGATTTTCTCTTTGATCCTCTCGCCAAAAGCCTTTCTTTCGGCTGGCTTATCCATTAAGTATTCTATAGCCCTTGTGATGTCCCCAGGTTTTTTCTTTGTTACCAAAATGCCGTTTTTGCCGCTGTCTATTATGTCTGGTATGCCACCAACAAAGCTTGCGACAGAAGGAACTCCGGCGAGGCCAGACTCGAGAAGGGTATAAGGCAGGCCTTCTTTTATAGAAGTCAGAGTAAAAATATCAAAAGCTTTCAAATATTCTCTGGCGTTTTCTATAAAACCCAATAGAAAAATTTTCTCATAGAGACCTTCTTTTTTAATCAGTCTCTCCAAATTTTTTCTCTCTTCTCCTTCGCCTATAATTATAAAGACAAAAGGTTTCTGTATTTTTTGAAGTGCTTTAATGGAGTATTCTAGACCTTTGTTTTTATGGAGTTCTGAAATTGTGCCGATCCAAGTAGTCTTGGCTGGCAACTCTTTCTTGAGCAAAGCAGATATTTCATCCCGGGCAGTTTTTTTGGCTTTGAATTTTATTGGCTCGACTCCATTTCTTATTAAGATAATCTTATCTTCAGTTATCTTTGGCATAGTTAAAGCTTGCCTTTTTTCCTCATTGGCAATGACTATAACTTTGTGACA
>CAYUID010000052.1:0-4404 GCA_964444765.1 uncultured Candidatus Saccharibacteria bacterium | reverse complement strand
AATAGTCCGGGGGGTGTTATCCAGGGGGAATTGGATAAGGCTATTAGTAACGGAACAGATAGATTAAAAGCGGCTGATGAAATAGATGAAATAGTGGGGGCTCTTTTGACACAACTTGTAGGTAGAGTAGTTGGCGGAATAGGTAATGGATTAAGAGGTTCCTCTGGAGGGGCGAATTCTTATGCAAATCAGTTAGCCAACCAGCCAGTTGCACAACCATCAAACCCAAACGCAGGTAACATTTCAGGCGGAAAAGTTACATGCACAACTGGTGCACCGACGACCAGTTGTGACGTTGACCCAAATACAGGAAATGAAACCTGTGTGACAAATCCAGGTGAACAAAATTGTACAAATACTCCTGTCGTAATTCCGCCAATAAACACGGGTGGTGGAGGAACAAATCCTCCAAAACCTTGCGGCACTCAAGGTAACGACATAAATCCAGTACCTGTGGCAGATGATTTGAGTAATGTTGTCATCGCCGATCCAATAGATGCAGACGTCAGAGGCTGGCCTCTTTCAACATCTGTTACACTCGACTCTGTCACTTTCAGTGGGTCAAATATTTGTCTCAACCATACCATGCCGTGGCCATGGCCAGACCAGGCGGATGGCACCTTCCCTGACGTTCCAGCCAATGCCTGGGTTTTGGTTTGGAGAAATGGAAAGTGGCAAGCTTCAACATTTGATTACTACTACAGAACCGGAGAAGGGGCATCTTGCCGGGATGCCGGTAGCGTATGGGACAACAGCAAGATTTCCAATTTCAATCCTGTACCTGGTGAAATTTATGGATTTATGATTACAGGACTAGCTCGTCGTGGGTATAGCAATGTACAGCAAAGAACAAGTGTCGTAATGCAAACCTGGCAAGGGGCAAGTTGTGTTGGACCATAAGAAATCTAATGTTTTTTATTTCAAATTTAAAAGTTAAGAAAGTTTTCTCCTATATATTCCTTATCGTTCTGATATTTGGAATTTTTTCTCCAGTATTTCATATTCATGGGCAAGTACCCGGGGATCCAAACTTTGTTGGTCCTGTCCAAAGCGCCCCAAACAACAATAGTGACACTGGCGGATGGTCCAGTTGGTTAAATCCTCTAAAATGGGCACCTTCTCTTTTAGGTTTTGTTTTCTATTGGATACTAAAAGTAGTGTCCCTCTTCATGGGTCTTACCGGACTACTTTTAAACTTTGTCATAAATACAACAGTGGTAAATATGTCTTCCGGCATAAAAAATATGATAGGCATAAATTATGCCTGGAAGATTGTCAGAGACCTCCTAAACATGGTTTTCATTTTCATTTTGGTTTACTATGGAATACTTCTGATTTTGAGCCTGAAATCTACCCAAGAAATTAGAAGATTCATTGTGGCTATCGTTGTGGCATCAATTCTTGTAAATTTCAGCCTCTTTTTCACCAAAGTAATTATAGATGCTTCAAACGTTGTAACAATTGGTATATACAACTTTACTCTTGGAGAAAATCTGAAAGACGATAAGTATGGTCTATCGAATGCTTATCAGAATTCTCTCGGTCTTCAGGGTTTTTTCAGCAAGGACTCAATAACACTAGATAATCTTGGGGGGGATAATTTCAGCTACTTGACGGTGAACGTAATGGGCTCGATTTTATTTTTAGTTGTCTCGTTTGTCTTTTTGGCCATAAGTGTGATGTTTACTATAAGATATCTCGTTCTTTTAATACTTCTGGCACTTTCTCCAATTGCATACTTAGGCACTGCCATACCTGGACTTGGTGGTTACTCAAAACAATGGTGGGAAGTCTTGTGGGGTCAGGTTCTTTTCGCCCCAATTTACATGATAATGACACTGGTGGTTTTGACCCTTATGAACAGTGGTGGTTTTATAGGTGGAAAGATTAATTATAGCCAGTGGCCAAACATTGCAAGTGCAAATCAAGTGGCCGCTGGCAGCTCCGTTCAACTTCTTTTCAATTTTGCTCTTGTTATTGGTCTCACTATTGCTTCCCTGGTTATCGCTAAAAAATATTCAACTCAAGGTGCAACTCAAATAGGTAAACTAACAAGTAGTGCCACAGCTCTTGCTGGTGGAGCAGTCTTTGGTGGAGCAGCAAGACTAGGAAGAAATACTGTTGGCAGAGCAGGAAATGCTATAGCTAATAGCGAAAGAATGAAAGATGCCTCAGTTAGCGATAATTTCTTTAAAAGAAATCTTGCTAAAGCAGGATTGGCCACAGGAAACAGGGCAGCTACTAGTTCGTTCGATGTAAGAGCTTCAAATGTAGGGAAGACAACCATTGGACAACTTGGTGTTGATTTTGGAAAAGCCCCTGACAGAAAGAAAGTCAATTTCCAGAAAGAAAGAGAAGAGTTGACCAAAAAGAAAGCTGAATTTGCTAAAAGTCTTAAACCTACTGACGAAGCAGTTGCAATAGAAAAAGAGAAAACACAAAAACCATTAGACGAGGCCAAAGAAAAAGCCGGGGCGGAACATGATGTAGCAAAGGATAAACTTGATGCAATGAAAAAAGAGAAAGAGAGGTTAGAGAAGGAGAGAGATAGCTCAGTCTTGGAAGAATCAAAACGCGCAATCCAGGAAAAAATAGATGGAATTGATAAAGAAATAAAAGAAGAAGAGAAAAATGTAGGTAATTTGGAAAAAGCAAGTGAAAAAGCCTCGACAGCAGCTAAAGAAAACGAGGAGAGAATAAAAAACATATTCAAAACAAGAGTAGACAAATACGCTGAATCCTTTGAAAAAGAGTCAAACATGGGTAGGTGGGCTAAAAATATACTTAAAGTTGGAGCAGGTGGAGCAGTGGGCTCAGTAGCTGGTGGTATTGGAGCAGCAGTCGGAGCTGGCACGGGTAGGAATTACGGAAGGACCAAAAGCGACAATAGAGCCATCGCCGTAGCCATAAGAAAAGTGACGAAAGGAAAAACTGCTGATGAGGAGCTTAGAGAGCTTTACAAGAAGAAAAAGAAAGAGGCTGAAGACAGGGGTGAGGGAGAGTCCTGGAAAGAAGAGGGAGGAGAAAAGAGCGAAGAAAAGGAAGAAAAATCAACAGAGCCTCCAGCCACTCCACCAACAACATAAATATGGACGAAAAAACTAAAATAAATCCAGAAGAATATTTCAAAAAACTGCCTAAACCTGTTCAGGATTTTATTGCCACACGAACTTGGGAAACTAGGGTTTTTGAAATTGCGAAAAAATACAGTTTGAATCAGGGTCAGAGTGAAAATTTGGCCGATATTGTTCTTACAATTTTGGTCGGCCTTGAAAATCCAGAAAATTTTCAGAGGGACCTGCCATCAGATTTAAAAATATCAAATCTTATATCTGAACAAATTATAAAAGAATTAGACACTAGAGTATTTGACCTAGCAATCAAATCTGTTGAGAAAAAAAATGAAAAAGGCCCAGAAAGAAATCCAGAGAAAACTATCATGCCAGCTATTCAAAAGCCAGAACAAGTTAAGCCTCCAACTCCAGCGCCCCTGCCAAAAGAAGTAACTAAGCCAAACGAGCCAGCAGCTAAACCAAAAAATCTTTTGGATATCTTGAGTTCAAAGCCAGCGGCCAACACTTCTCCTGTATTTTCTCAAATGACTAAACCTCCTATTCCTCCAATAGAGCCTCCTCAAAAACCAACTTCAGTCCCAAGATTTAATCTTGATAATGAGGTGGCGAAGGGAGAGACGAGAGAAGTGAAGCCCCCATCCGTCACACCTACAAAAGTAATGCCCGCTGAAATAACTGCAGCAAAGACAGAGACTCCAAAGGTCGAAAACAGACCAACCCACGAATATACTGTTGATCCTTATAGAGAACCTTTAGAGTAATTGAAAGAAAAATGAAGTACCAAGTCCCACAATTTATAGAAGTTGAGGATAAGATCATTGGACCTTTTTCTCTAAAACAGTTCATATACCTAGTTGGTGGAGCTGGTCTTTCTTTTATTGTTTATGATTTCCTTCCTTTCTACATCGCTCTCCTAATCATTGCCGCTATTATTCCTTTTTCTCTAGCCCTTGCATTCTACAAGGTAAACAACAAGCCTTTCATAGATTTTGTTGAGTCGGCTTTTTTGTTTTACACAAAGCAAAATTTATATATTTGGAAAAAAGAAGAGAAAAAAGCAGTAAAAGCGCAAGAGGAAGAAGCTGAAAAAAGACAGGTTTTCGTCCCGAGGCTCTCCGAGAGCAAGCTAAAAGAGCTCTCGTGGTCCTTGGACATAAATGAAAACCTAAACCCCCTTACAGGTAACGATGGAAAAACGACCAGGTAAGAGGAGAGAAAATTTTTGATATAATAAAAATATGGCTGTTTCTTCAAAACCAACACAAGAATTTGTTCCTCTAAAAGAGCTGCGAAATGGCATCGTGGTTTTGAAAAATGACTACATGAGAGG
>CAYUID010000051.1:2055-4461 GCA_964444765.1 uncultured Candidatus Saccharibacteria bacterium | reverse complement strand
CTCTATGCACTCCTCGGTGGAGTTGGTGTTATCCTTTTTTGGCGTGGTATATGGCATTTAGCTGATGAATCAGGCTTGAACTCGCTCATTTCTGTAATAATCGGAGCAGTTTTGCTTCTCATAACCGGGGTTTTTGTCTCGGCCTTCGTCGGAAACAGACTGATAATTTCTGGACTCTCGGGGGAGAAAAAACTAAGTGAGAAGACAAAAGAAGAAATAGAGACAGAGGAGGGCCAGATCAAGAAAATCCAATCGACTCTGAATAAAGTTGAAGAAAAGTTAGAAGATTTGGAAAAAGACCTGCACAACCAGAACTAACTTTTTAGTCTGCTGAGTATTTCGTTTAGCATTTCGTCTTGGTTTTCTAGGTGCTCAATTATTACACCAATTTCCCTTTCTGCTTTGGTGTTTACCTCAAAATCAGCCTCTGCCCTGGCTTCCGAGTGCTTAGCTTGGAGGTTTTGTCCAATCATAATGAGAGGCATAAGAAATATTTGAATCATGTTTGAGATAAAAAGCCAGAAAACAAAAGCAGGATAAGGATCAAACTGAAATTCCGACGGACCCACAGTATTCCAACCAAGCCAGGCAATAGTCCAAGCCAAAATAATAAAGAAAAAACCCATGGTTCCAACATGTTCAGTTATCCAAATAGCAAAAATATCAAGCTGACTTAAGTGATTTCTGTGTTCCTTGTTGGCATTCTTTACAGGAGTCCTAAGTTTCTTTATTTCCTCAAGAGAAGGTGGGGTCTGTTTCATATTTTGATTATATCACTGTCTATAATCTGGCAAAATCTAGATAAAAGTTATCCGAAAGTCAGTGTGAAAGCGTTAAGGCCTGATTCAGGAATGTCGACTTCCAAAGTATGCTCACCATAGGTTGTGTCTTCAATAAGGGAGTAAAGCTGATTATCTTTTATAAATAAATCTTTGACTTTTTTGCCATCCTTCAAAATCGTTACGGTCATACCCTGGAGAGAGCTTGAAACCATATAAACATTCTTTGAACTATATTTGAAAACGATTTTGCCCTGACTCTGCGATGTGGCGTACTCCCCTGAAAAATTCCAAGTGCCTTCAAGATAAAGATTGTTTAGATCGATCGATTGTGGCAAAGAAAGAGACTGTGGACCAGAAACACTGCCTCTACCATTTGACAGATATTGGTTCCTAAGAGAACCAAAGTAAACTTCTGGACTTCTTATGCCAGACATTTCGACTGATATAACATTTTTTGGAGTAGTAATGGTTTCTTTTACAATTGAGTCGTTTAACTCCGAAAGTGCTTTCTGTATTGCCTCTTCTGTCTCGGTGTAATTCCCCTCTCCAATATGATCGTAAACGATTTCACCATCTCCACTTATGAGATATTTTCTAGGCCAGTATTGATTTCCATAAGCGGTCCATGTCGAATAGTCATTATCCATGACGATTGGATAAGTCAAACCAAATTTTTTCACTGCCTCCTCGACGTTTGATTTAACTTTTTCAAAAGCAAACTCTGGAGTGTGTAATCCTATAACCACCAATCCTTTATCTTTGTATTTTTCATACCAACCTTCAACATAAGGCAGAGTTCTCTGACAATTTATACAGCTGTAAGTCCAGACATCGAGAAGGACGACTTTCTTTCCTTTAAACTGACCGATGGTTATAGGTTTATCACTTGTATTTATAAATCCGCTTGGATTAACGATTTCTGGGGCTTTTGGTCCATGAGTTTTCTCTATAGGTTTAGATTCTTGTTTGGTCTCGCCAACAGTATTTTTACTTTCTTCAGTTTTCTCTGTGGTTGTAGCGACAGTATTTACATTTACAGTCGAATCATTTAATTTAAGAAGTTTTTGCTCGACTTGAGTAATATCAAAAACCCCACTCTCCAATATTTTCCTCTCTATAGTTTTATCCACTCCAAAGAAAATCAAAACTCCAATTATTATAAAAATAACTCCTAAGAATTTTCGGAAAGTGCCATTTGGATCAGAAAATCCACCCAATTTCTCAAGGGCCTTCTGACTAAGAAGAGAGACAACAATAAGAGAGAGGGAAAGACCAAGGGAGTAAACCAAAAGATCGAAAAGCCCAGCCAAAAAAGATTTAGGCAAAACAGTAGCTAAAATGACAAAGTATGTGGGGCTGCAGGAGGAAAAAACTGGGCCAAGAGCTGCCCCTATAATAATGTCTCCCCAAATTCCCCCTCTAGTATAACCAGAGGACATAAGTCTGTTTCCCCCAGAGTTCATACTAGAGACAAAAGGTATATTATCCCAAAGCCTTGGAAACAATGTAACCAAACCGAAGAAAATGACTATTAAACCAGATATCATGCCCCATGTGGCTTCTGGAATAGATATAAAAACAGTAGAAACTTTAAGTAGAAAGGTGAAGAGAATAATGGAAAGGC
>CAYUID010000051.1:0-2045 GCA_964444765.1 uncultured Candidatus Saccharibacteria bacterium | reverse complement strand
GGAGAGGCCAAGGGACAATGAAATAGTAAAAATCTTTCTCCTGCTTTTCTCTCCTGAGACAGAGCTACCAACAATAACAGGTAGAAGTGGGAGAGTGCATGGAGCTAAGACAGTTAAAACTCCAGCGATAAAAGAAAGGATAAAGAAAATCATCAAGACTATTCTACCATGATTTTAATTTTCTTCGAGGTGATCACCAAGTCTCAATCCTTGTTTGACGTAGTTATCTATTTGAGCTGCCTTTCTTTCCGAGGCATTGAGGTCAAATGATGGGTCAACATTTAGACCCTGGATTCTTTTGTCTTTAACTTCATCCAAAGAAATTTTTAGGTCATCTATAGATTTTTGAGCGTCATCTAAAATAGCCTGCTTTATCGTTTCAACAGATGTGCTTGCAGTCGAGTTATTTAATTCTTTTTTTCTATTTGTGTTTATTTTGATTTGGACTTTTTCTATAACAGATTTTATTTTTTCTTCTTTTTTATCAATGGAAGTCGTAGCCTCGTCCCCTAATCTGAGGTTTGCCGAAATTTTTAGATCTTTTCGTCTTTGTTTAAAACTATTTTTAAATTTTTCTATATTATCCTTGTCTTTAAGGTCAGTTTTATCGACAATTTTGTCCAAAACTCTAATGTGAACATCCATGTTGTTCTCTAGGTTTATCTTGGCATCCTCTACGGCTTGACTGTTACCCTTATCCTCCTCTTCTTTAACACGATCCGAGAAAGCGGCAGAGTGGGAGTCAATATTGTTTTCTATCTGACCAAGGTTTTCTTCATTTAAGTTTCCTGAAACGGCTAAGTTTTCAGCCTCCTCCATTCGAAGGTCAATTTTTTCTATCTCCCAATTGACTTTGTCTACTGGATTAAAAATTATTGCCGATTCCAAAGGTTCACTAACATTTATTTTGACAGGATAAAGCAAATCCCCGGGAAGAGAATTCTCCGAAGCTTTAATAACGCCCCCACTTAGGACCGCGAGGCAGAGGAGAACCATGTAAACCGCGGCATTTCTAAAAAAGAAAGTGTTGATTGGTTGCCAAAAAGGACTCTCCACCGGAGCTGGATTATTTTTCATGTATGCCCTAAGTCTAGCTAAACCAATGGACTTTTCCCCATCTTTTAGCCTTATATTTCTTAACTCCTCTATTCCTTTTTTGAATTTCTGATTATCCATTTTTTTTGTTTATTTTCCCTATACCGGTCAATTCCCTCAGTTTTTCTATTCCCCTATTTATTCTGACGGATACAACGTTTACTGACTTACCGAGAACTTCAGCTATCTCTTGGGGTTTCAAATCCTCAACAAAACGCAGGTAAACTGCCTCCTGGTAGATTGGCTCGAGATCTTTTATTCTCTCAAGAACAAACCTGGCCTCCTCGGCGTTTTCCAAATCTACACTGTCTTTATCAATAAGCAAGGCATAGTTTATTGAGTCCTCATCTTCAAGAATTTTGTCAAGGGAGACTGGTTTATTTTTTCTGTACCAATCGATGATAAGATTCTTGGCAATTCTAAATAGAAAAGATTTGGGATATTTTATTGAGTCTTTGTCTCCTTTTGTCGAGGCGTCCCAAAATCTCATAAAAGTATCCTGGGTCAGATCGACAGCCTTTTCTCTATCAGAGACCCTGACAAGAAAAAAACGAAAGATATTATCTCCCTCTCTTTTGTAGAGCTCTATAAACTCATCTGCCATGTCTCTTTTTCTCATGGGTTTAAACGTTCGAGACTTCAAATTATTACAACATTATGCTACTTAGTCAATCCAACAAAAGGCACTGAAAATTTGACAATTTTAGGTAAGATTTTAGCCCTAATGCCGTCTGAAGATAAGGTAAGGGTTTAAAATCCTTACCAATTAAAATTAATTATTTAACCATGAAAAATATTAGCAAAATTCTTCTCGGAACACTTCTCCTCTCCAGCGTTGCTCTCCTCCCTGCCTTCTCTTTTGCTAAAGAAAAGGAAAACAAAGGAAAATCTTCCGTCTCTTCTTCAACACAGATCAATATCAAAGTTGAAAAGGGAGATAAAGATGACAA
>CAYUID010000050.1:0-4632 GCA_964444765.1 uncultured Candidatus Saccharibacteria bacterium | reverse complement strand
TTATGGGAGTAATGATGGTACAGGAAACCCACGGCTCTTTTATTTCCGAAAGAAGTCCTTCATCTGGAAAATTAGCTGGGGAGTAGATAGTTTCACTTTTACCCTTTTTCGGACCTTGTTTGTATGTAACTTCATATGTGATGGTCGGCATGGTTACAACCAGATTTAAATTGAACTCCCTTCTGAGTCTCTCCGTAATTATTTCCAAGTGAAGCATGCCCAAAAATCCACATCTAAATCCCCTGCCCAAAGCGCCCGAGGATTCTTCTTCGAATGTATAAGATGAGTCAGAAAGTTTTAATTTACCTAAGGCTTGTTTCAAAGATGTAAAATCGTCTTGGCTTTCTGGATAAATCGAGGCCCAAACTACAGGCCGAGGAGAAAAGTAGCCTTCCAGCGGACTTTCCCTGTCAGACTGTGAAGCAACAGTGTCACCCACGGAGGCAATACCTGGCTCTTTTATTCCTGTAACAATGTAGCCTATTTCACCGGCAGATAATGACTCGGTGGCTGTTTCATCAGGGGAAAAGATTCCAACTTCAAGAGAGATAAAATTTCTTTTTGAGACCTTGAAAATGAGAGGTTCGTTTTTATTAACACTTCCCTGCATAATTCTAACGAAAACGATAACCCCTTTGTGTGTTGAATATTTAAAGTCAAAAACCAAGGATCTTAGCGGTTTGTTTATTCCACTCTCTTTTGGCGGCGGTACTTTCTTTATTATTTCCTCAAGTAATTTTTCCACTCCTTCGCCCGTTCTACCAGATGTCTCAACAATGTCTTCTCTTTTGCAGTTTAGAAGTTTTATCATTTCATCTTTGACATCATCTATTCTAGCTAAAGGTGAATCAACTTTTGAGATAACGGGGATAATCGTAAGTCCGGCTTCTTTGGCCATTCCAAGAGTTGTCAAAGTTTGAGCTTGGACACCTTGTGTAGCATCAACCAAAAGAATCGAGCCTTCAACAGCTTTGAGAGCTCGAGAAACCTCGTAAGAGAAATCTATGTGTCCCGGAGTATCAATCAGGTTGAGAATGTAAGATTTCCCGGCTAAATCATACCCCATTCTGACCGGCTGCATTTTTATAGTGATTCCCCTCTCCCTTTCAAGCTCCATCGAGTCCAGAACTTGATCCTGCATTTTCCTTTTTTCTATAGTGTTTGTCAGCTCGAGCATTCTATCTGCTAGAGTCGATTTCCCGTGATCTATATGAGCAATAATCGAAAAATTCCTTATATTTTCCATGCTCAATCATTAAAGCACAGAGAGGTACAGACAAGCAAAACTGCCGATTTTAGGAAAGTAGATTATTTACCTAGATTATTTACTAAAGAGAGATCGGATCCAATCAATAAACCTCAAAATAAAATTCTTTTGGTTGGGTGCGGAGAGAGTAAAAGTCTGATCAGGGGAGGAAGCGGACTGACCTCCTTTATTTTTTGACTTCACTTGGAAATGATAGGTCACCCCAAGTTTTAATCCCGTCAAAGTTACTGTATGATACGTAGTCAAAGACGAATCAACACCAGAAGTTGAGCCATAACTATTGGTTGTTCCGTAAAGCACTTCCGAATCAGCAAAATCGTTTGTTACCCATACAACTTGTTCACTACCAGCTGACTCCGAAGACGAATAGTAGTCGAATGTTTCAAGGGTACCAGTAAACGGTTTTGTAGTATTTTTTGGCAATACGTAATGTGGAGTGTATATGGTTGTTGGTGTTTTTGATGTTGGAGTTTTGGTCGTAGTCGGCGTCTTTGTTGTAGTTGGAGTTTGGTAAGCATAAGAAGTTGGACTGGGAGTAGGTGTAGGAGTAGGAGTAGGAGTAGGAGTAGGTGTCACCGTAGGAGTTGGATAAGGTGTCGGATATGGAGTTGGATAATTGGTTGGCGGTACGGTACTACCTGTAACAGTAACGCTTGCATTGCCAACACTAGTTAGTTTGTCAGCTCCCCCACCAGCCACGTTAGAATCTGATGTGCTTCCTGGAGTAAAGTCAAAAGTAACAGCAGAAGTACCAGAGGAAAGACCTCTAAAAGTAACAGAAGCTAATTTACCTGAACCTGTAAAAGAAGTTCCTCCGCTACTTACTTGAGAAAATTGTATTGCGCCGCTTGAAACTGTATTAGTCAGTGTAATCGGAAGCAAGCTACCTGGAGTAATCTGCACACCAGAGACTGACGGATTGTCATCCACGACCTCTAAAACAGATGGGTTGTAGTGAAGAGAATAAACATCCACACCATCAATGGCCGCACCGGCGCTATCCATCATTATGTTAATAGTAATAGTCTGCCCCGTACTTACAGAACCCGATGAAGGAGAGAGAATTAATGTTGCGGCAAACAGAGGAGTAGCCACAAAAAACAGAGATGTAAATATTGGTATGAGAAATATTTTTTTCATCGGAAGAATACTATTGATCACCGCTGACGAGCCAGTGTTGGTTCATAAATGAGAAGTCAATTGAGTTAACGATGCCATCTTTGTTAAGATCCGATACTGGATCAGACATAAACCATTTGGCGTTGAGAGCAGAATAATCCACTGAGTTAATAATATTATCTTGGTTTATATCCCCTGTTAGAAGTTTTGGGAAAGTGTAAGTACCTGTTGAGTTAAGATCAACACTCAAAAGTCTGGTTAGAAATGGAATTGTCTTAATTTTAAGATAAACCACTTGGGAAGCAATATCGAAAGTTATCGGAGCAGAACCAGAACTGTTTGTGGTGAACGCATAAGATTTTATTAAAGACTTGGAAATATTGAGAACATCCAAATTATCGGAAATGGCCTTGTTTACTCTCCCCTCTGGATCTATTTGGATGGTTCTATTTAGATTTACAATGTTTGAAACAGTGACCGAAACAGATGAGGAGGTAACAGTGTTACCAGCAGCATCCCTGGCGGTAGCAGTCAAAGTGTGAGAGCCATTTGCCGAGGCTGTAGTATCCCAGGAAACAGAATAAGGTGAAGTCGTATCTTCCAAGCCAAGGTTTGATCCATCTAGCTTAAACTGCACGCCAGCTACACCAATGTTATCAGAAGCAGACGCAGTGACACTTACTGATCCGGAAACTGTAGCCCCACCCGATGGAGAAGTTAAAGAAACAGTCGGTGAAGTTATGTCGGTTGTGTAAGTACCATTTGTCACCGAAGCCAAGAGATCGTTACCTTGGAAAGCTACATTGGTGTCGGTTGTGTTTCCAGGAGAAAAATCAAAAGTGACATTTGAACTACCGGTGGAAACTACTCGAAAATGGATGGTCGCCAAGATTCCACTACCAGTGAAATTTGTTCCGCCAGAAGAAGCTTGAGAAAATTGTATTGTTCCTGCAGCATTATCAGCCGTATTGGCTACTGTTGCTGGCAAAAGAGATCCTGGAGTAATCTGAATACCAGTTAGTCCAACATTGTCGTCAACAACCTGGATTACTGCAGGATTGAAATGAAGAGAGAAAACATCTACTCCATCTATCGCATTGCCAGCCGTATCCAAAATAATGTTAACAGCAAAATTTTGGTTTTGGGCGAGAGAAAAAGATGATGGTGAGAGAGTTAAGGTTGCAGTTATGGCTGCATGTGCTCTGTTAAACTTTAAGAGACAGGCAAAAAATAGAGCTATGACAAAAAATAAGGTCAATATCTCCGTCCATGTAAATTTTTTACCAATTTTTCCTAGGTAATAATCCCCTTTTTTTGTTTTGATCATTTATTTTGGAACAACTGTATAAATTGCATCAACTACGCTTGTTAGTTTATCCCTCCCGTGATGAGCAGCGTTTGTATCAACTGTACTTCCTCTTCTAAAATCAAATTTTAAATATGAATTTCCAACACCTATTGCTTTAAAGTGAACAGTGGCAAGAGTACCTGTACCATTAAAGCTAGTTCCACCAGCTGAAACCTGCCCTAACTTTATCGTACCTGTGTTTTCGTCAACTATGTTTGCAGCAGTGTATGGAATAATAGTACCTGGCTCAATCTGTGTACCATTTTGTTTTGGTAAATCGTCAATAACTTTGAGAATACTTGGGTCATAATGAAGTCCATATATATCCACCCCATCTATTTGCCCGTGATCTGTATTGAGAATAATTTTAACAGCAAAAGTCTCGCCCAGTTTTACTGTGTCGGTTTTTGGGCTCAAAGAAAGAATGGCTTGGTCAGTTATAGTAGTAACTCTAACCTCTTGATTTGATATTTGATAGGCCCATTTATAAATCTGACCATTTACTGAAAACCAAGCTAGTACAGCGACTAAAATAAGCATAAGCCAGTGGATTAACCAATGACTTTCCCTCTCGTGCCAATTTTTATACCAAGGAACACTCTCTGAAATTTGCTGGTGAATTTGATCCATAATTTTTAGATTTTATAAAATAGTCTTATATACAATATTATACTACCTATCCTGTCTTAAACCAGTTGGCATTGAGGATAGAGAAGTCTATGGCGTTGACTAAGCCATCGTGGTTTAGATCAGGATTGGCATAATTGGTAAACCATTTTGAGGTCATGATAGACCAGTCGAGGGAGTTTACTATGTGGTTCGGAATTTAATCTCCCAAAAGAGATCCGGGGGCGGTTAGACTATTGTATTGGTATAGATTTGAAATTTCTGTAGATGT
>CAYUID010000049.1:0-4706 GCA_964444765.1 uncultured Candidatus Saccharibacteria bacterium | reverse complement strand
GTTCTTCAAGTCCAAAAGGTTTGATTATATAATCATCCGCACCAATATTTAATCCTGACACCCTATCCTCAACCGTTCCTCTGGCAGTGAGCATTATTATAGGTGTATGAATCTGCCTTAATCTTAATTCCTTGCAAACAGTGATACCGTCCTTTTTCGGTAGCATTATGTCGAGAATTATTAAATCATAAGTGCCTTTGAGACCTTTTTCCAATCCATCTTGACCATCATAAGCAACATCGACCGAGTAGCGTTCGTTTTTTAAAGCTTTGACCAGGATCTCTACTAATTTTTTTTCGTCTTCAATTACTAATATCGTCATACATTAATTTTAACAATTAAATCAGGAAATGCAAGGCATTTATTAACTATTTATTAATTTATACACAAGTTATTAACATAAAATCCACTATTTCTGTTGACCAACAGTCTTTACAAGATATAATTTAATTAACTTAATATTAAATAAACATGCTTACAACAATTGCTATAGTCTTGATACTTCTCTGGCTTTTGGGACTCTTGTCTTCTTACACCTTGGGCGGATTTATACATATACTATTGGTTATCGCAATCATTATCATACTCATAAGAATAATTAGAGGAGAAAAACCTATAAATATGTAGTCCTGTATTTCGTAGGCAGAATTTTTTTCTATGCTATAATCCCCTTGCATGGATTACCTTTGGGATAGGAAAAATATCTGGCCGGTCTCTATTTTAGTTCTAGCTATTGTAGTCTCTTTTTGGCTTGGCAGATCAACAACACCACCTTTAATTATAAAGCCAACGGTTTTAAGAGAGAGCGGCTATAAATACATAAACCCAGTGCTTCTTTGTAATACCGACAACCAACAGGATTTCAATAAAGATGTTGAACTAAACAAAAAACTGGCTGATTACTCCGATAACTATAGTGACACTATTGCTGTTTCCTACTTAAATCTTATCAATGGAAAATGGGCGGAGGTTGACGATAACATTCCATTTTCTCCCGCCAGCATGTTGAAAGTCCCAACACTAATAGGAGTAATGAAAGCGGCCGAAGATAATCCATACATTTTAGCCAAAGAGGTTTACTATGACGGATCTTTCGACGACAACAAAAAAGAATACTTCAAACCACAAAAATCCATACAAGCTGGACACTATTACAGTATCGATGAACTCCTAACATACATGATAGAGGACTCGGATAATAACGCTCTAGACCTCATTCATCAGGCAGTAAATTCAACGGACTTGGCCGGATTATATAAAGATCTAAATATCCAAATCCCTCAAAACACGATAGATTTTATGTCCACCAGAACCTATACTTGGGTATTGAGAGTTCTTTATAACAGCACTTATTTAAGTAGAGAGATGTCGGAAAGAGTATTGAAACTGATGACGACCCACGACTTTCCTCAAGGCATAGAGGCGGGTGTGCCAGACAATATCGAAGTTGCCGAAAAATTCGGAGAGAGACAAATATTCAACACCCAAGGAGATATAGAAAAAAAAGAATTGCATGACTGTGGAATAATTTACAGTGATAAACCATACATTCTCTGTATTATGACCTCGAGACAAGATTTTAAATCTTTACAGAGCCATATTCAAGATATCTCAAAAATGGTTTACGACTATATTAAAAATAATTCCAATTAATGTCAGATTTTCATTTTACTACTCACCTATCTGAAATACTGGAAAAATCTGACAGTGAAAAAGTAATTATATTTAAATTCTCTGACTCGTGTTTATCCAGCACTAGGTTAGAGAATAAGATAAAAGAAACAATCCATTCCAGTCCAATAAAAATCTACAAGGTCACAGTCCAGACCGAGCCTGTTTTATCGAAAAAAATTGAAGAACATTTTGAAATAAAGCACGAAACTCCACAAATAATTGTTCTCGAGAAGAGAAAAGTTGTTTATACTGCACATCACAGTAGCATAAAAATCAAAGATTTTTTGTGATAGAATTGTAGCCGTATGAAAAAGCAGGTATGGACTGAATTCCTAGGAAAAGAGTGGGTAAAATGGGTGGTCATTCTTTTTGTTGTCGCCTCATTCTCCTTTGACGGCTACCAGTTCCAGGTATTAAGAATGAGAAACCTTGCCATGCAGAGTGAGTTGGACCAATTTCAGAGTGCACTCCAGATTTCCCAAAAAAGACTTCAAGGGCTACAGATGGAAAACCAGAGTGTTAATGATGCTTTAACCACTGAAACGCAAAACTCTGACCTCTTTGCAGGACAAATTCAAAACCTTACATCAACGGTCGGTGTATTGGAGAAGCTTAGTCAAACTGACTCACAGCTTCTAGAAAAATACTCAAAGGTATATTTCTTAAATGAGAATTATGTGCCAAAGAATTTGATTGATATTGATCCAAAATATTTGTACGAGAAAAACAAGGAGGTTCAAATACAGGCCCAGGTTTGGCCACATTTGCAAAAACTTTTGGATGACGCTTCCTCTCAAGGAGTTAACATTCTTATCGCTTCAGGTTACAGGTCATTTGCCGCCCAGGCCGCCCTTAAAACGAGCTACAAAATGACTTATGGTTCGGGAGCAAACAAATTTTCGGCTGATCAGGGTTACTCCGAGCACCAGCTCGGCACGACGGTTGATTTCACAACACAGGCAATAGGAGGAGGACTGACTGGATTTGATAAAACAGACGCGTACAAATGGCTCTTGGACAACGCATATAAATACGGATTCATCATGTCTTATCCAAAAGAGAACAAATACTACATATTCGAACCATGGCACTTTAGGTTTGTCAGTATCTTACTTGCGACGAGACTTCACAGTGACAATAACTACTTTTACGCTCTAGACCAAAGAGATATAAGCCAGTATTTATTGAATTTTTTCGACTAAATCTAACCCCTCGCCTTCAAGAAATGCAAAAGCCCCTTTCGGGGCATTTTGCGAAGTAGAAATGAATCCGAGATTACATTCTCTGGCCTCCCATTCCGCCCATGCAGTGCTTGCAGTTATTCTTGTGGGTAACAGCCTCAAGTATAGCTGAAAGACCAACAAGGATGTAGACGAGCTTAGCGAGTGATGCCCCAAGTGCATCTACTGGATCATACCCGAAGGCATGAAGGCCCCATGCTAGTCCACCAACGACTAGAAGGACGAAAGCCACCATGTGTAATGATTTCATACAATGAAATTTATCTCTTAACTATTAATAATGACCTCCTTAATTATACAACGTCAAAACAGACTTTAAAGAGGGGCTGTGCATTACTTTTATTGTGTTTTTATTGCTGGGGTTTTCCTCTTGAAACCCAAGTTCTCTCACCTATTTCGTTATGTTGGCTAAATATGACCCTCCTAACCTCCTCTGGATTCCTGACGGTCGACATAGTGAAGTCGTAATTGTCCTCGCCGGCGGTCTGGACTTTAACATTACCGAAATTTAAAAGTGTTGAAACAAAACCCCTGACATCTATAGTAACATCTTGAATTTTGTCGAAGCGCAAATTTGATATACCTCGATCAAAAATCCTTCTCTGCTCAACGGCAATAATCCTTTTTTCTGTCACATACCAAACATCGAGATAATATTTTGTCCATTCAACAAAAAAAGACAACCAAAGGGCCAGGAGCCAGAGAGTATAGAAAAATAAAAAGACGGCGGCCTCGTTACCCGGGATACGAATATCCAATAGTCCTGGTAAAAAAACTCGAATAAAAGACAAGAGAATGAAAGGAAGAAAAGCTGAAAAAAGAAGACCAACGGCCCTACCAGCAAAGACAATCCAGTGTTTTCTGACTTCCATGATTACATGCTCATCTGGATCAAGATTTAAGCTTTCGTATCTCATTTCAATAATAATGAATGGCTAAAAAGGCAACGCAAAACAAAACGGCTGAAACAAAAATGAACAGACTCTCACCGATAATTATCCCAGATTCCTTCATACCATATCTCTGCCAGTGATAAACCAAGATTGATGAGACAACAAAATAAAATATGAAAAAAAGTATAAGGACGACGACAAGGACTGGCGTGTTAATAAGAAAAGATAGATTGAGCTTTGGAAATTGAGGCAAAATTAGAGGTGGGACTTGCATATATTAATTATATCAAAAGACCTATTTCTGAATGACTTTATCCACATTAATCTTCCAGATACTTTTTGGCATACTTTCTCAATACAAAATTGGCAACAAAAACAATAACTAGTATCGAAACCATAAATATAGCCACTTTGTTGAAATAACCATTTATTTTCACATAGGAATTGCCGGCATAGAAGCCAATCAAAAAAAGTATGAGGGTCTTTGGCGCTGTGCCCAAGAGACTATACCAAAGGAAATCCAAAAAACTGACATTGGCAATACCAGAGGAGACTTGAGCAGTCCAGCCAATACCATGAGAAAGTTTAGCCAAAAGAAAAGTTTTGGCTTTGTGCTTCCTAAAGTGATTCTCCAAAAATTCCTCACTTTTTTGTGTGTAGCCAAGAAAACTTAGAGATTTTTTTACCCATTCAAATCTTCTCCAGAGTCTTCCTAGGGAATAGTAAATTGAATCTCCAATCATATCCCCCGTCAAAACAATAAAGTAAGTCAAAACAGCGTTTACGTAGCCTAGGGATGAAAGAAGTCCGGACAAAATAATAATTATTGGACCTTCGATGATCGAGATCGGAAATATTATCAAATATTTGTAATGTTCAAGTAAGAGCAGTAAGTTCT
>CAYUID010000048.1:0-4748 GCA_964444765.1 uncultured Candidatus Saccharibacteria bacterium | reverse complement strand
TTTTATTATAATTTGTTTTAAGTTTTTAATTCAAAGTTTTTCTTATGTTCTCCTGCATTTTTTCAGCTTTTACGTTTGTGTAAAGGGCTATTTTAAGTCCAGGGGAAACTCTCTCGGAAGAATGCAAAAACTGATAAAGATCCAAATCCTTTCCAACGATCTCACCAAAAAGAAGGGCGTCGTACTTTCTGGTCTTTATAATATTTTGGTTTAAGTCGCTGACTTCAAAAATTTTAACATCAACTCTTGGGCCTAGCTTTTGCCATTGTTTTTGCAGGAGATATGCAGTTGTTTTCAAATCCGGCGAGTCTCCAGTGGTAATTGAGAAGGCTAGTGTCGTAGTTGTTTTCTTGTCCTTTTTCTGGAAAATTCCTATACTGTCCTGTTTCCAGCCCTTGTCGGTCAATATTTTTTTGGCCATCTCTATTCTCTGGTCTGGAGTTGTAGGATCGCTCTCCTCATTTATACTCTTTAGTGGAACCGGGCTATCTATTTTCTGTCCGTAGCCGCCTACAACCTCCCGCACGACTTCATCTTTGTCTGTTGCGGTGTCCAGGGCTTGCCTGACTTCTTTATTTACTAAAACTGGTGCTGAACTCTGATTAAAAAATACACCAAATATTCTAGGCAAAGGGGAAAGCAAAACTTCATCTTTGGCCACTTTTAAATTTGGTAATTGCTTAGGTGAAATACTATTTAGACTTTCTATGTCGCCATTTTTGTAAGCATCAATGAGGTCTTTTTCTGCCGGATAAGTTTTTATAACTAGGCTACTTATGTATGGCTTTCCCAAAACATATTTATTGAAAGACTCCAGGCGATATTCTTTTGGCAAACCAGAAGATGTATAGCTTATGCTGCTTATCTTGTATGGTCCTGTACCGATTGGTTTTACATTGAATTGGCTGAAAGGGAATTCTTCCACCGTTGCTGATTTCCAAATGTGTTTAGGCAGGATTCCGAGTGTGGCGTTTTGAATAAAAGGAGAGTATGGCTGGTGAAGAGTGAAAGTTACTGTTCTA
Source organism: uncultured Candidatus Saccharibacteria bacterium (assembly GCA_964444765.1). Classification (GTDB taxonomy): domain Bacteria; phylum Patescibacteriota; class Minisyncoccia; order Phycocordibacterales; family DATDWN01; genus C7867-006. Next base: position 3,726 of record CAYUID010000048.1, on the reverse strand, counting down.
TCGTCGACTTTTTCTGCTTTGACCCCAGTCCAGTTGGATAATCTCGGGCTTTTCAGACTCTCATCCTGAGCCTTTTCCACTGTAAAAACCACATCGTCAGCAGTTAATTTAACCCCATCTTGAAAGTAAATATTATCTTTCAAAACAAAAGTGTATGTTAGACCGTCATTTGATATGTGATAACTTTCAGCCAAGTCGTCTGTCAGCTGACCATATGCATTTGTTTTGAGAAGGCCTGAATAAATGATAGAGGTTAGGTCTTTGTCTATGTCGGAAGAAGCCAGAAGTGGATTTACAAACCTTGGTGAGCCAACTATGCCTTCTGTGAGAGAGCCTCCATAGTCGGGCACTTCAACTAGGAAATTTTTGTTTACTCTAAAGAGAAGAGAGAGGCTACTCCAAATGAGAAGACCGACAAAAAGGAAAAATATGATTTTTTCTGTCAGTGAGAATGACTTTATGAGACGATTTAGTTTCTCGCTCAAAGGTAGCTGCCATTCTTTATTAAAAATAGATTGAAAGAATTCTTTCATCCCGTTAGACATAGGAAATCGTAGATTCCCATAAGTTTAATTGTAATTTGTGCCGAACTCTCTGCATATGATTTTAGTAGGATTAAATAAGTATTTTAACAAAGAAATGTCTTACGGGATTCACGAATTTAGATATTTATGTGTATGTAATTTTACAAAAGTAGAAGGCTGAAAGAAGTAGCGGCAAAAAGCACAGCTATAATTATTGTTCCAATAAAAATAACCTTTTCAGCGCCACGCTTGGTATGGTGTCCAGATGAAAAACCGTCGCTTCCACCAAAAGCGCCACCCAAACCAGCTTCTGATTGTTGTAGGAGGATTCCTAAAACCATTAGAACAGAAAGAGTAATTTGAATGTAAGGTATGCTTCCAGCAATACTCATGATGGAGGCTATTATACAAAAAATTCAAATTTTGGCAAACCGAAATTTTGTTTGACCTCTAGGTGTTCCTATTATAATATGACCGAAAACTTAATTTTCTGGAGACAAAATGGCTAAAAATAAACAAAAAACCAAAGTAAAAGGTTGAAAAGAGAGCAAAATAAGCATAATTCCACTTGGAAGCCGAGTTCTGGTCAAACCCTTCTCTAAAGAGGAACTTTTAGAGAAAAATAAATTTGGCATAATTTTGCCCGCATCTGGCTCGAAAGAGAAGTCTGAACAGGGTGTGGTTCTCTCAGTTGGTCCAGGGGAGTACAAGGATGGAAAGATGATTTCTCCAAATGTTAATGTCGGTGACAAGGTGATCTTCTCAAAATATGGCTTTGACGATGTTTCTTTCCGGGGTGAGGAGCTTTACCTTATAAAAGAAGAGAATATTTTGGCCATAATAAAATAAATTTATGTCTAAACAGATCATCTTTAAAGACAAGGCTCGAAAGTCGCTCCAAGCAGGCATAGACAAGGTAGCCAACGTAGTCAAAGTGACCATAGGTCCAAAAGGCAGGAATGTCGTTTTGGAGAAAAGTTATGGTAGTCCAACTATCACAAACGATGGTGTTTCGATCGCCAAAGAAATAACACTCTCCAATAAGTTCGAGAACATGGGAGCGGAGATAATAAAAGAAGTAGCAACAAAAACCAATGATGTGGCTGGCGACGGAACTACTACTTCGGTTATTTTGGCCCAGGCAATTATTTCAGAAGGTATGAAGCATATGAAAGCTGGGTCTGGTGTCATGGGCCTCAAAGCTGGAATGGATCACGCAGTCAAAGATGTTGTTTCGGCTCTCAAAGAAATTTCCAAACCAATAAAAACAAAAGATGAAATACGCCAAGTAGCGGTTATTTCTGCCGAGTCAGAGGAGATTGGAAAAATTATTGCCAATACAATAGATAAGGTTGGAAAAGATGGAGTAGTTACAGTCGAAGAATCACCAACATTTGGTGTTGAATCTGAAGTAGTAGAAGGTCTCGAGTTCGACAAGGGCTATATTTCTGCATACATGATTACAAATGCAGAGAGAATGGAGGCAGAATACAAAGACGTGCCAATTTTGGTTACAGACAAGAAAATTTCTGCTGTTAAAGATATTCTGCCTATTCTTGAGAAAATTGTTTCAACTGGCAAAAAGGATTTGGTTATTATTGCTGATGATGTTGATGGTGAAGCCCTTACTACTTTTATAATCAACAAACTAAAAGGAGGTTTTAATATTTTAGCGATCAAGGCTCCGGGTTTTGGAGATAGAAAGAAAGAGCAACTTCAGGACATCGCCATAGTTTTGGGTGGCCAACTTGTCTCGGACGAAGTGGGAGCAAAACTAGAAAATGCAGAACTAAATATGCTTGGAAGAGCCGCAAGAATAGTTTCGACAAAAGATAGCACTACTATTATAGGTGGCAAAGGTAAAAAGAGTCAGATAGATTCTCGTGTCAAAGAGTTAAAAAAACAAAAAGAAACAACAAAATCAAAATTTGATGTAGAAAAATTGGAAGAAAGAATTGCCAAGCTTTCTGGCGGTGTGGCTGTAATTCGTGTCGGTGCGGCAACGGAAACAGAGATGAAATATTTGAAACTAAAAATAGAGGATGCGGTAAATGCCACAAAAGCGGCTATTTCAGAAGGAATAGTAGTTGGAGGTGGGTCAGCTTTGGTAAGAGCCTCAAACTTGGCCAAAACAAAATTTGAAAAAAATCTAGTTAAAAAATCAACCAAAGAGTTTGTCGATGGTTACAGTATTATTTTGAAATCTTGTAACGAACCATTGAAACAAATTGCAGTTAACGCTGGCAAGGGAGATGGCAAAAAAGTACTCGAGTCGGTTCTAAAAAATCTTAAAGCTAAGAAAGATGGTGGCTACGATGCTCTTAAAGATGAATTTGTCGATGATATGTTCCAAAAAGGCATTATAGATCCTGTCAAAGTCACAAGACTTGGCCTTCAAAATGCCGGCAGTGCTTCTGCTATTCTTCTTACAACCGAAGCGGCTATTTCTGAAGACCCAAAAGAGGCGAAACCTTCTCCAGCCGGTATGGGAGGCATGGATTACTAGGATTCCTTTACAGGAATAACTTTAGTGTTATAATTCTGTCGTTACTAACTAACTCTTAATTAAATGGATACACAAACAACTTTTTGGCAGAGAAATAAGGTTTGGGTCACAGTCGTGGTGGTTCTGGTTCTTATCGGTTTTTGGTGCGTTGGAGTCTATAACTCTTTTATAAGCGGAAACGAGGCTATTACAGCTCAGTGGTCACAAGTGGAAAATCAGTATCAAAGACGCTTTGATCTTATTCCAAATGTTGTAAACACAGTAAAGGGTGTGGCTAAACAGGAGCAGACCGTTTTTGGGGAAATTGCCGAGGCTAGAACTCGATACGCAGGAGCTGCTAGTCCAGATCAAAAAGCTCAAGCTGCAACACAAGTTGAATCAGCTCTGGGGAGACTCCTTGTTATCGCTGAAAATTATCCTGTTTTGCAATCCAGCCAAGCTTATAGGGATTTGATTGTTACTTTGGAGGGAACAGAGAATAGAATTTCTGTTGAGAGAATGAAATACAATGATCTAGTTCGAGCTTTCGACACAAGTGTTAAAAGATTTCCAACTTCAGTAGTTGCAAGAATATTCGGAGTGCAGGAGAGATCGTATTTTAACGTTCCAGCCGCAAATCAGGTCAATCCTCAGGTTCAATTTTAGTTTTTGAAATTACGTGTCAGGTAGACCTTTTTGGAACATCCACAGGCCTTG
>CAYUID010000047.1:0-4775 GCA_964444765.1 uncultured Candidatus Saccharibacteria bacterium | reverse complement strand
ATCACAAAAAAATAGAAGAATGGAAGGCAAAAAAGGGATAGAAATATGACGAGAAAGAGGTTTTATTTAATTCAGTTCATTTTGACTTCATGAATTTTAGTGTATTATGGACAGGGTGAAAATAATTGAGGTTAAAAATGTCTCAAAACAATTCGGAGATTTCAAAGCGGTAGACAACATTTCTCTTTCTGTTGAAAAGGGCCAAGTTTTTGCTTTTCTTGGTCCAAACGGTGCTGGCAAAACGACCAGCATAAAAATGCTGACCACTTTGCTCCACCCAACATCTGGCTCAATTACGCTAAACTCTTTCGATGTAGTCAGTAAGCCCGATGAGACCAGGCACTCTTTCGGTATAGTTTTTCAAGATCCATCTCTTGATATAGAACTAACAGCATACGAGAATATGCAATTTCATGCTGTTCTCTACGGGATAAAAAAATCCATTTATGAGCCAAGAATAAAAGAGTTAATGGAGCTTGTTGATCTCTGGGATAGAAAAGATTCTCTGGTTAAGGATTACTCTGGTGGAATGAAAAGGCGTCTTGAAATTGCTCGAGGACTTCTCCATCATCCAAAAGTTTTATTTTTGGACGAGCCCACACTCGGTCTCGATCCTCAAACCAGAAATCACATCTGGGATTACATAAAAAATTTGAACAAAAAGGAGGCTTTAACGGTTTTCTTTACCACTCACTACATGGACGAAGCCGATAGAGTGGCTGATGTAGTTTCCATCATTGATCATGGAAAGATTATTTCCTCTGGTACACCGGCAGAATTGAAACAAAAAACCGGAGAACAAAATTTAGAAGGGGCATTTATTAAATTAACTGGTAATACAGTTCGGGAGGAGGCGGGGACGGCGAAGGAAACCATGAGGCAGGCAAGACAAATGTGGCAAGGAAGAAACAAATAAAAACATGAATGCAATATACATACTTTGGCTAAGACAGCTCAAAAGATACATTAGATCAAAGCAAAGAATTTTTGCTTCTTTGGCTCAACCTCTACTTTTTCTCTTTGCTTTCGGTTATGGTTTCGGTTCAATTTTCTCAAAAGCTGGTGGTGGAAACTATATAACTTTTCTCGCTCCGGGAATTATCGCCATGTCAGTCATGTTCACAGCTGTTTTTTCTGGTATTGAAGTTATTTGGGAAAAGCAGTTCGGATTTCTAAAAGAAACTCTTGTTGCTCCGGTTACGAGGTTTAACATCATGCTTGGTAAAACTTTTGGCGGAGCAACTGTGGCTTTTATTCAGGGCCTCATAGTTCTCCTCATAACTTTTGTTGTCGGATTTAGAGCGAATCCGCTTCAGATTATTGTGGCTTCAATCTTTATGTTTCTCTTGGCCATTCTCTTTACTTCTTTTGGGACAGCCATCGCCTCAAAACTAGATGATATGCAAAGTTTTCCTCTCATCATTAATTTTCTTGTCATGCCACTTTTCTTTCTCTCGGGATCAATTTTCCCAGTTCAAGGGTTACCAACTATTTTTGCCTATATTGTAAAATTCAATCCGCTTACTTATGCCATAGATGGCATTAGAGGTTCTCTCGGAGTAGCACACGCCTTTTCACTGACAAAAGATTTCTCTGTCATTTTGATCATTTCTCTTCTGTGTGTTTGGTTGGGAGCACACCTTTTTAAGAGTATCGAAGCTTAATTTTAGTTGTATAAATTAAATCTGGTAGAATAGTGTCCATGACTCAAAGAGAAGCTCTGGATATTTTGAAAATGGGGAAAAATGTTTTTCTGACTGGTCCAGCGGGAAGCGGGAAGACTTTTGTTTTGAACTCCTACGTAAACTATTTGAAGAAAAATGCTGTCGATGTTGCTGTCACAGCTTCGACTGGTATAGCCGCGACGCACCTGGGAGGGCAGACCATTCACTCTTGGTCTGGACTTGGTGTTAGAGATATTTTGACTGATTATGACATTGAGGATTTAACGCAGAAACAGTATTTGTATAAAAGATTTGAAAGAACAAAAGTTCTGATAATAGATGAGGTTTCAATGCTTCATCATTTTCGATTGGACATGATCGAATGGATTTGTCGGCAGATGAAAAGAAACGAAAAGTCATTTGGTGGCATGCAAGTTGTCCTTTGTGGTGATTTTTTCCAACTTCCACCAGTTAGTCGAAATGAGGTAACAGAGTCAGAGTTTGCATACAAATCCGATAGCTGGCAAAGGGCAAAATTTTCTGTTTGCTATTTGGAGGAGCAACACAGACACAAAGACGATGTTTTTCTATCGATTTTAAATGATATAAGGAAAGGTAAGGTTTCTGAGAAAAGTACGAAACTTTTACATGGAAGACTAAACAAAGATCCTGAAGTTGGTGGTGAGTTGACGAAACTTTTCACTCACAATATCGATGTAGATATTATAAACAACAAATATTTGAGCCTTCTTAAATCGAAAGAAAAAGTTTATGAAATGAGTGAGAGAGGTTCAAAACTGCTGTCGGAAACACTGAAAAGAAGCTGCCTTTCGCCAGAGAAATTGGTTTTGAAAAAAGGTGCACGGGTTATGTTCACCAAAAACCATCCAGACGGAAGTTTTGTTAACGGTACAATGGGTGTGGTGTTTGATTTCAACTCGTTTGGCGATCCGGTTGTGACCACAAACAGTGGCATGGTTATTTCAGTTACCCCACATTCTTGGAGAATAGAGGAGGAAGGAAAAATAAAAGCCGAAATATCCCAACTGCCTTTGCGTCTGGCTTGGGCGATCACTGTTCACAAAAGCCAGGGTATGTCTATCGATGCCATGGAAGTTGATTTGTCCAAGTCTTTCGTCAAGGGCATGGGTTATGTCGCTCTTTCAAGAGTCAGATCACTAGAAGGCATGAAGCTTCTTGGTCTAAATGACATTTCTTTGGAAATTGATAGGGAGGTTTTGGAAAAAGACAAAAATTTTAAAACTTCTTCTGACTTGGCTCGGGCCGAGTTAGAGAGTTTAGGTCGAAGCCAAATATCGGAAAAACAAAATGATTTTCTGGAGTCCATTAAACCAGAAGAAAAGGTTAAAATGGCTATGGCAAAGAAAAGTAAGAAAAAGAAGGGTTGGCTAAAGATTTACTGATTTTGGTTGTAGTACAATTGCAATATTAAAATTAATATAAAAAATATGGCCAATAGAGTTGTACATTTTGAAATACATTGTAGTGACCCAAAAAGAGCAATGAAGTTTTATAAGGATGTTTTCGGCTGGACATTTGATAAATGGGGTGGTGGAGCTATGGAGTATTGGATGGTCATGACTGGCCCAAAGGATAGCAAGGAGCCGGGTATAAATGGTGGGCTTATGCCGCGCCCATGTGAGGCTGCACCTATGGATAAGGATGTTACTGCTTATGTCTGTACAGTCGATGTTAAAAACCTTGATGCTACAGCAAAGAAAATAGAGAAAGCTGGTGGTACTCTGGCCTTGGCCAAGATGGCAATTCCAGGCATGGCATGGCTCGCGTACTACAAAGATACAGAAGGGAATACATTTGGAATCTTTCAAGAAGATAAGAGCGCAAAATAGAAAGAATTGTTTGTATAAACACGAAACCCGCCTGTCACACGGGCTGTGTTAGGCGGGTCTAGAACCTACTCGCTGGTATCACCCTCATCCTCGCTGGTTTCGGGTGACCATGCTCTTCGTCTCGGCGCGTTCCAGCTCTTGGCTCCTGACGGCGTCGCCGGTGGCCGGTTACCGCGATCCTCGTCTGTCGTCAGCTGGGCCCCTCGGTACCTGATACCGTAGATCTTGCGGTTGCTGTCGATGTCGGGCATCTGCGCCTCCTGCCATGACAGTAACATCTATCATTGGCGATGTCAAGTTATTTTTATTGATCTAAGGGTTATCCACAGGCACTCTGTTGACTGGTGAACTCGGGTTCACCTATAATGTTTTTATATAAGCTAACTATAAAAACTATGAGCCAACATAAATTAGAAAAAGTTTTGAGAAGAGAATTGTCGCTTTTAAATGATCTTATCGATCAAAAAATTATCAGAGGGGTTCCTTACTCCAAAGAGGCAAGAAGGCACAAGTTTATCCTCTCTAATCTCTCAAAGGTCAGAAGGACTGATTCCAGGATCGGATGGCCAACCAGAGCATTTAGCACTTTCTTTAGTTTATAAACATGACCCAAGAAAATAATTATTCTTATCAAAAAGGGAAAATAATCTCTTTCTTTGAGAAACACAGGCGAATGCCCGGATATAAAGAGATCATGGGACTTGTTGGCTTCAAGTCAAAGAATGCAGTTTACAAACTGATAAATAAACTAGTTCTAGAAGGTGTGGTAAACAAAGATCACGCTGGAAGACTGACTCCGAAGAGAATGTTTGGAGAGATTCCACTTTTAGGTTTGGTTGAGGCTGGTATTCCTACTTTGGTTGAAGAAGATAATTCAGATACTCTAAGCATTGATGAATACCTGGTTGGTCGCAACAGGGCCGCGACATATCTTCTCGAAGTTAAGGGGGACTCTATGATAGATGAAGGAATTCGCGAGGGGGATATGGTTATTGTTGAGAGGAGAGGAAACCCGAAAGATGGTGACATTGTTATTGCCGAGGTCGATGGCGGCTGGACAATGAGATATTTCAAGAAAAAAGGTCATCTGATCTATTTAAAAGCGGCAAACAAGAATTATTCTCCTATCTATCCACAGTACGACTTGAAAGTGGCAGCAATAGTCAAAGGGGTAATAAGAAAGTATTAATCTGATATACTCTAGGAATGGAAGATCCATTACAAGAAATAGAAAGGATGA
>CAYUID010000046.1:0-5059 GCA_964444765.1 uncultured Candidatus Saccharibacteria bacterium | reverse complement strand
TTTCTTCTCTTTATAAAAATTCTAAAACTTCTCAAAAAACCCCTTCATCTTCTTAGCAATTTCATCCCAGCCGTATCTAAAATAAACTCTCTGGTAAGCATTATCGACTATTTTTTGCTTGAGGTTTTTATCTTTCAAAATCAAATTTACTGCCGCAACAATGCTGTTTGGATTGTCGGGCGAGCAAAAAACTCCAGTTTCCCTATCATCCAGAAAGTCAACAATGCCACCTACCGGAGTAGCAATAACAGGTAGCTTGGCCGCCATGGCCTCGATAAATGAATTACCAAAACCTTCCGACCTTGAAGGTCGAATAAAAATATCACAAGCCGATAAATAGTCGGGTAAATTTTTGTAATCAATAAAACCTAGAAATTTTACTCTAGAAGAAACTCCCAACTTATCTGCTTGTTTTTGCAATTTATATCCTTCTTTACCCTTACCAATAATTATGAAACTAATATTCTCCGGAAGTCTAACCAAAGCCTCAATAACGCAATCTATACCGTTTTTGTAGGCTAGTCTTCCATCTGTGACCAAAAAAATATCGCTTTCTTTTTTACCCAATTTGTTTTTTATTTCATTTTGCACCGTAACATCAACATTCTTAGAAAAAAGTTCCAGGTCAACACCATTGGGCACCAAGACACATTCTCCTTTGTATCCATATTTTTTACCCCTATTCAAAAGAAAATTACTTATGCCAGTTAAAACTGCAGTTCTTCTGAGGGCCATCCTCCAAGATAGAGAGATGAGACCAAACCATTTAAATTTAAGATGACTTTCTGAATCCCCTTCCTGCAAAGTCAGAACAACAGGAACTTTTTTCTGTCTAAAAACACAATTAAAAATATTAAATAGATATGGAGCACCACTTCCATAAGTAACCATCATCCCCCAGAAACAAAAATAATTCCGCTGTCTATTCAGTTTTACTGTCTTAATCAGTCCCGATAATGGAAGAAAAATTTTATCAAGACTTTGATTACCCCGCCCAAGTCTGTAAACATTTACATTGCCTATCCTCTCAAAACTTGGTAGTTTTTTATCGAATTTGGCTGTAATGAGATCAAAATCAAAAAAATCTCCAAGCCTATCTGTTATTTCTTTGACAGCCACTTCAGCCCCGCCAACAAATGGGTGGTAAGCAGTAGAAAAAATTAATATTCTTGGTTTTGCATTTTCATTTTCCATCTACTTTTTCTCATCCATACTTAGGAGTTTTCGCAAAACATCTTCTGGAACTTCTCTTTTTTCACTCGATTGCTTTTCCTCGTTTACTCTCTCTTTTTTTGTCTCATTTTTTTGCTCGTGGCCTCCATCTTTTTTAGCCTTGTCGATGACTGACGAGAGGGCCTTTTTCAAATCTGACAGGTTTTCTCGGCTCGGAGGTTTCTTACCGACTTGTGAAGATAGTTCTTTATTCTTTTTCATTTCCTCGAGGGAAAGCTCTGGAGTTTTATCTTTTTCCTGATTTAAATCTCTTCCTCGACTTTTCAGCTCTTCAGTGGCTTTAAGAAAAGCTTTTTTGTTGTCATCAACCGAAAATCCCCCTTGCACTTGAGGTTGAGCAGTGGCAGGTTTTCTTTCTCTATCATCTGGAAATTTAGACTTTAAAGGGGGCTTGGCATCTTTACTACCGCCAACATCGTGCCAATCAGTAATATTTTTTTCCACATCCACTCTTGCTTTAGCGTATTGTTCTCTAGATTTTTTTATAACTTCACTCTTGAAATTGGCTTCAGGCTTTGGAAATGAAGGTAGAGTAGTAGCGGAAAATGGCTGGCTTGAGACTCCGTCTATCATTAGCTTTAAATAAATTTGGGCAAAACCGAGATTGACCAAGTCTTCTGCGGTAAACTTCGGAGCAAATTCTTTTTCCAAAACTTCAGCATCAAAAGCTCCGACCCTAAAAGTAATCATTGTCCCAACGTTTCCAAAAACAGCGTCCCTGACTTCCTCCTCCATCTGCTCGATATATTGGTGGGCAATGGTTAAATTTAGTTTGTATTTCCTAGCTTCTGAGAGAATATCTGCAAAAGATCTGTTGGCAAAAGACTGAAATTCATCGACATAAAAATAAAAGTTTGGTGCAGCCACCATCTCCTTTGCCGAAAGATCAGCGCGTGACATAGCAGCCAAATATATTTTTGTAATGAGCATGGAACCTAGAAGTTTTGCGTTTCCTTCCCCGACCAAACCTTTGGAAAGATTCATGATCAAAATCTTCTTCTCATCCATTATTTTTCGAAGATCAAAAGTCGAAGCGCTCTGACCGATGATGTTTCTTATGAGGGGATTCGATGCAAACTGACCGATTTTGTTTTGGATGGCAGGAGTAGCTTCTTGAGTATATCTGTCAGTGTATTTTGTATATTCATCTACCCAAAAAGACCTGACTGCCACATCTTTTATATTATCCACTACTTGTTTTCTGAAATCCTTATCTACGTACATCCTGTTTACCCCGAGTAGAGTTGCTCCGGGAAACTCCAGAAGAGCCAAGAGAGTGTTTTGCAAAATGTAAGCCATACGAGCCGACCAAGCATCAGCCCAAATCTTCTCAAAAGTTGCCATTAGTCCCGCCACAACCAAGTGTCTTTTATCCGGACCGACGTCCTCCATTATGTTGAAGGAAATAGGATAGTCCAAATCAAAAGGGGCAAAATATAAAACATCTTTGACCCTATTTTCCGGCACATAATCCAAAAGTTTTTCCGCTGTACCTCCGTGTGGATCAATAAAAGCCACACCGTTTCCATTCTGAATATCCTGGATAGCCATATTCTCAAGAAGGGTTGATTTACCCATTCCTGTTTTACCGATTACATAGAGGTGCTTTAGCCTATCAGCGGATTTGATCCCGAACCTAATTTTCTTATTTCTAGCGTCGGTTTCGGCAAAATATGTGATATCGTTAGAACTCATTACGGTGGAATTATACCACAAAAAACAAAATAATCACAGCCAAAATCTGTGATTATTTTTTAAATTCAAATTGAATCTGTGATTAAGATTAAGACTTTCAAACTGGATGCAGTTCTAGGCGGACAAGAAAAATACCGCGAGCCTTATCGAGTATAAGGTGAGCGTTATTTTTTGAAGTCCAACAACGAAATGCGCCGGTTTGAAAGTCTTAAGCGCAGGCTGTAGCGCCACCAAGCTCATTCGCCTCCAATTTCGGCGATCCCGTACTATCTATGCACCACCAATCCATTCCTGACTCCTGAATTTTTAGTTTTCCATTAACTGCCCAAGCATTTGCCGCGCTGTTACATCTGTTGGCAGCTACTGCACCAACATCACTTCCAACATTTATTGCATTTGTGACAGCAGCCACAACGTTTGGATCCGTACAGACTGTAGTGTAGTCTTGACCATTGTTGTCAGCTATAACTTCTGCCTGGCTTCGAATACCATTCAAGTTTGCCTTAACAGCAGCATTAGCTCCCTTTCCTCTTGCCACATTAAGAGAAGCGAGAACAACCGATGATAGAATTCCTATGATTGCAATGACAACCAAGAGTTCGATCAAAGTAAAACCTCTTGTAGAAGTTGATTTCATAATAAAAAAATAATTTATAACTGCTTATATTATAGACCAGATGGAAAATAATACACTATTTCTTATCCTCATTGTCCAAGGCCCCATTTGTATACTGATTTGAAGCTGACCACAGAAGCCAAGATGAGAGCCCGGAGTCATTTGTGGCTTTTATCTGATCCCTGACTTCTTTTGGACCATAATTTACTTTCAGACCAAAATCCTGGAGCCATGGACGAAGTTTATTCTTGCTTGTACTAGCAATTTCTGCTCTACTGACAGCCGACTTCATAGCATAAGAGACCACATCATAAGGATGCTCTTCTGGATTGGCAAAACCTTGAAAAGTTGGAGGATAGTGTGATGGATAAACCATTGGGTCAATATAGTCAAAATAAGGCAGAGCATTTTCTAGAACTTGGCCTATGCCCATGTCATTCTTGGCTGAAGTAACCATACCAAAAAGATCAGCCGAAATTTTCAAACCAGAAGTAGCTAGGTTTGTATTTAGATATTGAAAGAAATTCTTCAAAACCACAGTTTTCGGTGTTGTACTGGACCACGGAAAAGATATGTCTTCCATGTCTCCGTCGGATGGATACCTAATGTAATCAAAATTTATCTCATCAAAACCAATTTTTCTCGATTCTTTAGCAATAGAGACAATGTAATCCCAATACTCCTTTGATCCAGCATCTATCCAAGATATTCCTTTTTTATCTTTCCATACTTCTGTACCCAATTTATTTTTGACCGCCAAATCCGGCCTATGTTTTACAAAATATGCGTCCTGGAAAACTGCCACCCGACCGATAACATATATATTTTTCTTATGAAGACTTTCAATGAAATCCTGTAAGTCTGATACACGAATTTCTTCAGAACCAAATGATTTTAAACTCTCCGAAGTCACGGGGAAAACAATTCTGCCGCTATAATCCTTTATATCTATGACCACAGTATTGAGCTCTGTCGAATTTATTAGATCAACTATGCTTTTTCTCAACCTCGAACTGCCCGCTGTCCAGCTTGTCATATAAACCCCCTTAACAGAGAGTGGCGTTTCTACATATGATGGGACAAATACTGGTGTAGTCGTTGCTGGCAAGATTTTTTCGGCTTCCTGACTTAAAACATAGTGAAAACTGAGGACACTTGGCAAAAAAAATGAAATACCCAAAAGACAGACTAAGCAAAAACCAAGGAGAAGTTTGTCTCTGTAGTTCTTGGAAAATTCTGCCATGTTATTTCGACGGTGTTTCTACAGTTTGATCTTGTGGAGAACCTGGAGACTGATTCATAGAAACTTCCACATTTTCGACAATAATGGATTCTTTTTTAGAACGAGGTTTTGAAACTTTTTTTGGAATAGAAAATCTGACAGACATAATAGCAAGTAAAACTCCTGAAAGAATTACCAAAATAGTTTTCCATGTGGACGTAAACCCAAGATGCGGAAGGAGAATAATGAAGATGGCCAGAAAAAATGTCTTTCGGTTTTTTATCATTGTCGAA
>CAYUID010000045.1:0-5113 GCA_964444765.1 uncultured Candidatus Saccharibacteria bacterium | reverse complement strand
ACTTCCCCTTTGACAATTTTGCAAAATATGCAGTTTTCCTGTTTTTCCATTGGGGCCATTATACCATGTGCTAAACTGTCTCCATGTCAAAAAATTATCTATTAAGAGAAACTATTCCAGAGAAAGTAGATAAAGCTCTCGAACAATACTCACCTCTGACCAAATCCTTACTTTTTTACAGAGGTATAGAGAATATCAAATCAGCTGAAGATTTTTTGAATCCAAAATATGAAGAAGGCCTTCACGATCCATATTTACTCAAGAATATGGACAAGGCTGTCAAAAGAATTATTAATGCAATTGAGAAAAATGAAAAAATTGCTATTTTCTCTGATTATGATGCTGATGGTATACCTGGAGCAGTGGTTCTACATGATTTTTTCAAGAAAATTGGTTATTTAAATTTTATAAACTACATACCCCTGCGAAACGAAGAGGGTTTTGGTCTAAATAACGAGGCAATACTTAGTTTGCACAAATATGGAGTCAGTCTCATCGTGACAATTGATTGTGGAATTACGGATGCTGAAGAAGTTGACTTAGCCAAAAAGAAAAAAATCGATGTCATTATTACCGATCACCACTTGCCGAATCACCAAATACCAAAAGCCTTTGCAATTATTAATCCAAAACAAAAAAATGATAAATATCCAGAAAAAATATTGTGTGGTTCAGGAGTAATCTTTAAAGTCATTCAAGCATTAGTCGCGTCTGGTAAGCTTAATTTTCCAAGGGGGCAAGAAAAATGGTTACTCGATATGGTTGGTCTGGCCACTCTCTCCGATGTTGTTCCTCTGGTTGGAGAAAATAGAGTGCTGTCTTACTACGGAATAAAAGTTTTGCAAAAAAGTCCGAGAGTTGGATTGCTAAAACTTCTATCTATACTGAAAATCAACCAGCAAAACTTAAACGAAGACGATGTTTATTTTATGATTACCCCAAGGATCAACGCGGCTTCAAGAATGGGAATTCCAAAAGATGCTTTTCTTCTTCTTTCTACCAACGATGAAACAGAAGCCGGAGTTTTAGCCGAGCATCTAAACAACAAAAACGAAGAGAGAAAGGGAGTGGTCGGAAGCATGATAAAAGAAGTGAAAAAAAAGATAGGAAACAAAGAAGAAATAAAGAAAGTTTTTGTTTTCGGTAACACGGAATGGAAACCATCCCTACTTGGTCTGGTGGCCAATAGTTTTCTAGAAGAGCATCAAAGACCGGTTTTCTTTTGGGGAAGCGAAGGTGGGGACAAGAATATTTTAAGGGGTTCTTGTCGCTCGAGTGGTGAAGTCAGTGTTGTACGCCTCATGGAAAAAGCCAAAGACATCTTCATAGATTATGGTGGACACAAAAATGCTGGTGGATTCTCAATTTTAAAAAAGAATATTCATACTCTTGAAGACAGACTGAACTCTGCTTTTCTCGAACTAGAAAAAGAAGAAACGGGCGAAGAAGTCAATTTGATCGATAAAAAAATTTCTTTAGACGAGGTAAACGGAGTCACATACTCCGTTGTGGAAAGGTTTGCTCCGTTTGGGCTTGATAACCCAAAGCCCCTCTTTCTTTTAGAGAATATCGAGATTAGTTCAGTTAAGCAGTTTGGTAAAGAAAATAATCATCTAGAATTGAGATTCCGAAATTCAAAAGGGAGGGAAGTGTCCGCAATTTCTTTCTTTTCGAACGAAAATAAGTTTTTAACTGCGCTGACTAATGGTAAAAAAATAAACTTGGTGGCAACAATGGAAAAATCAACCTTTAGAAATTATCCAGAAATTAGGCTAAGGATAGTTGACATATATACATAAATATTTTAATTTATGTCGTGGAGGTAGGTGTGCTAACAATGGTGGAGGCCAAAAATCCGATCACTCTTCGACGGAAGCTCACAGAGGTAAGGCAGCTCTTCAGTTTCGGCAAAAGAGACGAGGCTACCAGGCTCTTGAGCGAACTATTGATCGAGCTTGGCGTGAACGTCGTCAAGGACAAAAGCATCCGGAGCTACGAGACAGCCATGGTCCGAGCCGAACGTGAGATAGACTTTCGAGCCCACCCCGAGAGACACAAAAGAAGACGCCCCAGATAGGGGCGTCTATCGTTATATATTGATATAATTATGCTTATGATTACAGTTTTTACTGACGGATCTTCGAGGGGAAATCCTGGTCCTGGCGGATACGGAGCGATCATTGTCTCAAATGACAATGTTCTGGAAATTGGGGGGAGAGATGATTCAACTACAAACAACAGAATGGAATTAACGGCGGTAATAGAGGCGCTTGAGTCAATTTTGAAAGAAAATGAAATAAATATTTACACTGATTCAGCTTATGTTGTTTCTGGCATAACCAGATGGGTCAAGGGTTGGCAGAGAAATAATTGGAGGACCTCTGGAAAAGAAGAAGTCTTGAACAGAGACCTCTGGCAGAGACTTCTAGATCTAACTTTTAAAAAAATAATAAACTGGAAACTGATAAAAGGTCACAGCGGCACAGAAGCCAACGAGAGATGTGACGAAATCGCTACTTCCTTTGCTGATAATAACACCCCACTTTTATACAATGGCCCAAAAAACGAATACACAGTGTCTTTTTCAGTTGTAAATGATATTTCAAAACCAAAATCCAAATCAAAATCAAAAGCTTATTCTTATGTTAGCTTTGTAAATGGTGAAATAAGAGTTCACAAGACTTGGCAAGAATGTAAAGCAAGAGTTTCTGGTGTTTCTGGGGCAAAATATAAGAAAACCACTTCTCCTCAAAACGAAATCGAAGTTATAAACGAGTTTACAAAATAAAATGTTATTCATCGGAGCTCTGGGCTTCATAGTAGGGATCGCCCTTAGTTCTTTGTTTCATGTTAGTTATCTATTCTTTATTATCCTTGCAGTAGTTTGTTTCATTATTTTTGTATACAAATACTTTGTCGAAGAAGTAAATCACAAAACACTATTTTCAATCTGCGTTTTTCTTCTCTGTTTGGGCTTGGGTGTGGGCAGAGTTTTTGTCTCAAATCTGTATAGTACTTCTCATTTAGAAATGTTTACTGGAAGATACGTCAGCGTCGAGGGGGTAATTGTAGATGAGCCAGATGTTCGTGAAAAGAATACACAACTAACAGTCAAAATTGATAGAGTAACTTTGGCCAGTACCACAACTTCAGTAAAAGAAAAAATTTTAATCACAACTTCAATATATCCGGATCTTCAATATGGAGATAGAGTCAGAGCAAACGTTACTTTGAAAGAACCTGAAAATATTAATTCAAACGGTAGGGTTTTTGATTACAAAGGTTATTTAAAGGTTCGAGGCATTTGGTACACAGCCGATTTCACAAAAGTCACCCTACTCTCCCATGGTCATGGCTCTCTCCTAAAAACAGAGTTATTCAAAATAAAAAATCTTTTCACTTCTGCCATTGAAAATGCTTTACCCGAGCCAGAGTCGTCGCTTCTTATGGGTCTACTTTTGGGTGCAAAACAATCTCTGGGCAAAGAATGGCTTCTGAAATTCCAAAAAACAGGTACTTCACACATTGTTGTTCTGTCTGGTTATAATATTGCCGTTGTGGCCAAGAGTATAACTTCGGCTCTAGCTTTTTTGCCGAAAACTTTCTCCTTTTCTTTTGGGATTTTAGCCATAATTCTCTTTACTATTCTTTCCGGTGGTGGAGCATCAGCCTGGAGAGCAGCTATTATGGTTTTGGTCGCTCTTTTTGCTGGAAGAAGTGATAGGGACTACAAAGCCGGTCGAGCTCTGGGCTTCGCCATTGTTCTCATGCTTGCGGGCAATCCAGCGCTTCTAATTTTTGACCCATCTTTTCAGCTTTCAGTTCTTGCCACTCTTGGGCTAATTTACGTCAGTCCGATTGTTTCACCATATTTTAAAAAAGTTCCAGAGAAGTTTGGTTTGCGGGAAATAGTTTCATCAACAGTAGCTACTCAAATTATAGTTTTGCCCTTCCTTATCTACACCACAGGCATTCTATCCATGGTTTCTCTACCTGTTAACATTTTAGTTCTCGGTACAATTCCTTTGGCTATGTTTTTCGGTTTTGTCACTGGAGCGGTTGGTATAGTTTCTCTCTATCTTTCTTTTATCCCAGCTCTTTTTGCCTACGTTCTTCTCTGGTACGAACTAAAGGTCATCGATCTTGGCTCGAGTTTATCTTTTTCATCAATAAATCTACCAGCCTTTTCCTTCGCATTCCTCGTAGCAATCTATATAGTTATTTTTATCCTTCTATACAGAACCAAAAAACTTTCTAAAGTGCTTTAGAGAAATTTTCTTCAATTTTTGACCAATTTAAATTCTCAAAAAAATCGGAAACATATTGAGCTTTACCGCTAGGTTGGTAGTCGGCAACATATGAGTGTTCCCACAAGTCTAGTGCCAAGACTGGAGAGACTCCAGTTAAATGTCCAAAATGTTGTTCGTCCACCCAGTACTGAATAAGCTTGTCTGTTTTTTTATCATAACCGAGCATGGCCCAACCAATGCCACGAGTAGTAGCCAAATTTTTGAAAATGGTCATAAAAGTATCAAACGAGCCACACCAGTCGACAATTTTTTTGTATAAATCAGAATCCTCAGATATTTTTTTAGGTCCGCCTTCAAAACTTTCAAAATAGTATTCGTGGTTTCTCATTCCATCGAACTCAAAGGCTTGTCTTCTGTAGCTTTCCCTCCTGGCATACTCTGGATTGTTTGAATTTTCAACAATTTCATGAACAAGGTTTAAATGTTTAACATACCCAGCATAGAGTTTTAGATGCTCTTCAATAGTTTTTTTTGAAATTCCCTTTAACTCAGGGATATTAAATTTTTTTTCTTCAAATGGTTTCATAATTTTTTTAAATTTTGTCGACTTGCGATTTTTATGGATCATTGCGAGGCTGTCGAGCCGAGCACTAGGAATTTTCTAGCAAGAAAATATCCGTGGTCCAGAAAAGTTGCAAGGAGAAAGAAATTTAAAGGACTTATCTTTTAATGTGTATACTATATCACATGAGGCAGTGGCTGACTCACATATATACCTATTTTAGGTGGTACATATTACTTCTACTTCTAATTTTCAGTATTGTTCTCTGGGTGGCCGTTTTTCATGAGAGTCGGTCAGGCAA
>CAYUID010000044.1:0-5129 GCA_964444765.1 uncultured Candidatus Saccharibacteria bacterium | reverse complement strand
CCTGGAAACTAACAAACCTCAAGGAGGTGGGGAGTGACTCGTAGCAAAGTCGCGACTCCCCATGTTCTGGATGGGGAGAGTTGGGAGAAGGATCTTTTCGGTGTATCTCCCGAATGGCAGACGTCGACAGATTTCTGCCCGCCATACGCTTCTTTCCGAACCAGTATTCTGCAAGTCATGGGTGCTGGCCGGAAAGGTTCTAGTGCGGGGGCTTGGCTCTACAAGTACAGGCCGGAAAAGCCCAAACAGGGGAAGTCCCGGGATTTGTGGCATGAGGTACGAAAGCATCTTCCCGCGACCCCAGGGACAAAGTACGGCCTGCCGGAGGAAAGGGTGCTCCTCTACCTCGCCATCGGATTCACTTCTCTCGATTGGTGGCATGGGGTTGACGCATTCTTCCACTGGCAAGATAAGGTCGTAACGCTCGACGCCTCGACAAGAAGCAAGACCAGGGAGACCCGCGGGAAGTCGCGACTGAAAGCTGACTTCCTTCTGACGCCGACCAGCGTGGAGCCCCGCAGTATTTCTTCTCTTGGACAGAAGATTGCTGTAGCACTCCAGACTGGCCTTGTCGAGACCGAAAATGGCTCAAAGTCGCCGATCCAAATGTACCATTACTGACCCCTCCAGATTTTCAATCTGGAGGGGATCGTCGTTTATGGAACTTTCTCTCTGAATATGTTATCTTTGTTTTTATCACTAAATTTTAAAATTATGAAAAAATCTCTATATATAATCGTTGGAATTTTATTTTTAGCTGGAGTGGTTTGGCTCATTATGACTCCGGGAAAAGCCGGCAAGTATGACGCTTTTGCTCAATGTATAAAACAAAGTGGGGCGAAATTTTACGGGGCATTCTGGTGTCCTCATTGCCAAGCTCAAAAAGCTAGATTTGGTAAATCAGCCGAGTATCTTCCTTATATCGAATGTTCAACTCCAGACGGTCAGGGACAAACTCAAGTTTGCAAAGACAAAGGTATCCAAACTTATCCGACATGGTATTTCAGCCAGAAGGGAACCACTACACCTCAAATTCAGACAGGAGAAATCGAACTGGTTGATCTAGCAGAGAAAACTTCTTGCCCACTCTCACAATAAAATGGATTTCAGATCAGCAATAACTTTGATTGTATCGACTCTAACTCTCATCTCTAATATCGTCTATGTTTTGGTTCTTGTTTTGATTTTTGCTCATAAAGAATTCAGAAATTGGCTCTTTGCTTTTGTAAACAAATACATAATTGAATTGCTTTTTCTTCTCTCCTCCATAGCTACTTTGGGAAGTCTGACTTACTCCAATATCGTTGGTTTCCCTCCATGCGAGCTCTGCTGGATACAGAGAATTTTCATGTTCCCTCAACCAATCTTGGCGTTAGTCGCCTTAGGTAAAAGAGACAAAAATCTTGTGAATTATCTTTTTCCACTCTCAATTATAGGCGGGGTCGTTGCCCTGTATCATTCTCTGGCAAATCTCGGCATTGGCTCGGGCCTCCTCGGTTGTACTGCTGTCGGAGGCGAATGTGCCAGACTTTATGTTCTAAAATACGGCTACATCACTATTCCTTTCATGTCTCTAACTATCTTTGTTTATCTAATTACTCTCTCGATCATTTATTACAAATCGAGGAAAAATATATAGATTTTTTGTTGTTTTAGCTGAAAAGTCCAGGTAGATAGAGAAGTATCATGCCCACAACCATGATTATGGAGAGAATTGTCCAAATAGTCTGGTAGGTTTTTTTGTTCTTTTTCTGAAATAACATATATAATATCTTTTGACTTCAATATAATGCTTGATTTACAGCAAAAACGCAAGTTCAGAGGCTTAATGTACAACAAGTGGACCATCGGAGTCTTGTTTGTTCTTGTCATTTTGATTATCCACTCGACTTGGGGGGTTTATATGAAAAAAAAGGAGAGTGAAAACATGAAAAGTATATCGCTACAGACAGTCAGCGATCTTCGAAACCGTGACCAGAGGCTCAAAACTAGCCTAGATAGACTTGATACACCAGAAGGAGTGGAGGAAGAGATAAGATCAAAGTTTAGTGTGGCAAAAGAGAACGAAAATGTCGCTATTATTGTGCCTGAAAGCCCAAATAAAAATTTGGCAGGAGCAGGGGAGACGAATTTCTGGCAAAAATTCGTTAATTTTCTTTTTGGTAGTAAATAACCTTGTAGAATACTTTATTTTCCTATATACTTGGAAGACTAATAATTTTTTATTCGACTTTAATGGAAAATTCAAACGCCCCAGCACAACAAAAAAAAGTGACAATATTTTCTACCCCAACTTGCCACTTTTGTGCTATGGCCAAGGAATACTTCAAGGCAAACAATGTTCAATATGAAGAATTTAATGTGGCCGCTGATGCCGAAAAAAGAAAGGAAATGATAGAAAAATCAGGCCAAATCGGCGTGCCTGTTATTCTCATTGATAACAATGTGGTTGTTGGCTACAACAGGCCAAAACTGGCGCAACTCCTCGGAATAAAGTAATATAGGGTCACTATGAAAAGAGGACCAACCATATTTCTCCAAATAGTGGTCGTGATTCTGGGCTTTGTATCCGGAGTTCTCTTGCTGTGGGAGCCACACATAGAGGGTGTAAACGCACATGCCAGGTTTTTTGAGGTTTATTTTGATCCTTTTATTGCGCTTGTATATGTCGGGGCCGTTCCATTTTTCGTGGCACTCAGGCAAACATTTAAATTACTCCGATATGTCAGGCAAAACAAAATATTTTCACTAGAAGCGGTGAAAGCCATGCATACAATAAAGTATTGCGCTTTAACCATCATTGGTTTCGTTGTAGTTGAGGAAGTTATCATTATGCTCAATCATGGTAATGACGACCCCGCAGGTGGTGTTTTTATCGGTCTACTTATAACCCTTGGTTCAATTGTGGTTGTTGCCGCGGCGATAATGTTTGAAGGTATTTTGAAAAATTCTTTGGGTGTAAGCCCTTCGATTCCTAACGAAATAGTCTCCCAGACTATTTCTCCGAGGCAAAATTTGTAACCAATTTTGTGCCATCGGTAGGAATCGAACCTACATTTATCCCTTAGGACGGGATCGTTCTATCCATTGAACTACGACGGCATTTTTGTGCCGAGAGACAGGATTGCACTGTCGACCCTTCGCTCTTCAGGCGAATGCTCTACTAACTGAGCTATCTCGGCAATTTGGCTATACTAGCACAAATTCTCTATTGCTTTAAGTCTTTGATAGTATCCATAAGACCACTAACACTGTCCTGAAGATTGCTCTTTGCGCCGGTATATGAACCCGTAATGGCTTCTAAATATGGCTGTATGAGGTAGTAGGCGCCTATAGCTGAACCAATAATAAATATCCAGTAAAGCATGCTCATAAAGCGAGAAAGTCTCATCGATCTTTGAATGGATCGAAGCATGCTGTTGTTCTCTTCCGATAGTTCTAAATTTTTTTTCAGTAACTCTTCTTCCTCTGGATTCATATTTTTATCCCTTAACTCTTATCCTTGCCTGTTTGTTCTTGTCCACCTTTGGAAGTCTAATTATCAAAAGTCCGTGCTTCTCGACAGCATCGGCTTCTTCAACATCTACTTCTGACGGAAGCATAATCGTTCTAGAAAATGAACCCCAGTATAGCTCCTGGTGATAATAATCTTCATCTTTAACAAACCTCTCCGTTTCTCTCTTACCCTTTATTGTAACCATGTCGCGAGTTATGGAAATATCCAAATCTTCTGGTTTTACTCCCGCTACCATGCTTTTTATGACTATTTCACTAGGGGTTTGGTAAACATCTATTGTTAACTGCCCATCTTCTGACTCCTCAGAGAACCAGGTCTCGCCAGGTTTTGCACCTTGCTTGGCGGGGGATTTGGATGGAGCCTCTTCCATCTCGTCATCGATCCTGACGCTGCCAGTTAATTTTTCAAAAAAAGAACGATTATCTTTCATGATTTATTCGGATGACAAATTATACTGTTTATCTGCTTTTAGATGTTTGATTTTTTCTAATAAGAGAAGGAGAGCTATTATTCCGACCCAAACTAGGCCAAAAACAAAGAAAATATCTCCTTCGGCTCCGTTAATTATAAATAAATTGAACGATGTATGCAATGTGATAGCTGTTAGTATGCCGAAAAATGTATAAAGCCACTTTTTCGCCTTGCTTTTGTAGAAGGATAAGGCCATATATATGCCAATTGTCCCAGAAGAAATGACATGAAGAAGACTCGCCCCGATGAACCGCAGGTTAGTACTGACAAAAGTGTTGAAAAAGTCTCCAGCATGGATCGAGTCCATCAAAAAAAGAGTGTTTTCAAGTGTGACAAAACCAAGAGCGGAAATTATGAGGTAGATAATGTTATCAACTGGCTCATCTGCCAAAGCTTTATTTCTCAAAGCTATGAAATAAACAAAGGCAAATTTAATCAGCTCTTCTATGGCTGCCCACAAAGTGAACGAAAGATATTCCATCCCCTTGAAAAGGTCGTAGACAATTTTCTGAATAGGCAAGACGAAGATTACGGCACACATTCCGCCGATGAACGATAGCGTTATCATTTTGGCTGGTTCTGGGTGAGAATCTTCTTTAAGCCAAAACCAGAGCCAAATGAGAGCTGGAACAAGCCCAAGAATGAAGGCGAGGAGGAAAGGGTATTTTTCTAAGAAAATGAGCATCAATTTTATTTTGGCCACTCTGTGACCATCAAAAGTTTTCCTGACGGATTCTCCATATTTGACCAAATCTCTTCTGTTATGAAAGGCATAAATGGATGAAGAAGTTTGAGACAGTTCTCCAAGATATAGCGAATAGTGTACTGACTCGATCGCTTTCTTCCTTCAGCATTGCTTCCAAGATCAGATTTGGCTGACTCTATTATTTTATCAGCAAACGTATGCCATACATAATGGTAAATTTTTTCAACGGCCAAGTAGAATCTAAAATTATCCATATCCCAAGTCACATCTTTTATCAAAGATTCCAAATCTTTGATTTTTTCCTGGTCTGATTCAGAAATTTTCGGCTTCTCACTGCCTAAACCATCACTTTTTTGAAGTACAAACCTAGCAATATTCCAGATTTTGTTTGCAAAATTTTTATAGGCTTTGACTTTATCCTCGGAGAGGGCCAGG
>CAYUID010000043.1:0-5201 GCA_964444765.1 uncultured Candidatus Saccharibacteria bacterium | reverse complement strand
AAATTTTAAGCCCTGGCTTTTTAGGATCGCTAGGAACACTGCAATCGATTATTTAAGAAAGAAAAAAGAAGTTGCGTTTTCATCTTTTCAGAATGCATCAGGTGAGAATATTTTTGTAGATTCACTTAAAAGTGATGATTTGTCACCACTAGAATTGTTTAAAAAAGCTGAAAGCTTAGAGTTTTCTCAAAGACTTCTTTCAAATATTTCTCCTGAATATAAAGAAGTTCTAACTATGAGACACGAAAGTGATATGAGTTTTAAAGAAATCGGGCAGTTTCTAAAAAAACCAATTAACACAGTCAAAAGTCAGTATAGAAGGGCTATGTCCACTCTTAAAACATCGGTAGCCTCTAAGGGCCTGCACCAAAAATCCTAGTTTTTTCGTAGTCTACTTAATGAATAATGAGAAAAAATCTCTCCAAGAGTTGAAGGGTAGTATCATCTCGAGTATAAAAATTGAGGAGAGAAAAATAGTCAGGCGAAAGATTGTTTTGTCTTCTTTGGCCATCATAGCATCAGCTTTCTCTTTGATTTTTCTGTTTGGTTATTTGAGAGAATCTTTTTATAAATCTGGTTTTTACGAATATTTATCCCTGCTTTCATCGGATAGTGATGTGGTTTTGGTTTACTGGAAAGATTTCATTCTCTCACTTTTAGACTCGACACCTGTCGTCTATCTGACCTTGTCTATTTCCTCTATTCTTGCTCTGTTGTTATCTGTTAGAACTTTTGTAAAAACTTTGGATTATCCTGCCACTATTAAAGTAAATTAAAATGAAAAATATAAAAGAATTTATTCAGTCAAAGGCTTTTCGCGGAGTAGTTATCGGTATTGTTACAGCCATCATAATTTTAGTAATTTTCCAAGCAGGAGTTTTTGTCGGTTACAGGAGGGCAGCTTTTTCTTACAGGTTTGGAGATAACTATTATCATGTTTTTTATGGTAGGGGACCAAGATTGTCGAGCATGCCTATACGAGGAGGATTTCTTGAAGGTCACGGTGCTGCGGGGAAGATTGTTAGTTTGAGTTTGCCTACATTTGTTGTTTCGGGTCCGGATAATGTTGAAAAGAATATTTTACTTAAAAGCGATACACAAATAAGAAGTCTCGATAAAAGTATAAGGCAGGAAGATCTCAAGATTAACGATTTTGTCGTTGTTTTTGGTGCGCCAAATGATAACTCACAGATCGAAGCAAGGTTGGTAAGGCTTTTACCTCCACCAGAGAATATGTCAACTAGCACAAAAAATATATGAAAAATTTTTTCTCAAAGTATTACGTTAAAATAAAAACTTTTGCTAAAGTTCATAAAGTCCTAAGTCTATTTCTCTCTGTGGTTGTACTAGGTGGGGGATATTTTTCTTATAAACATATATTTCCTTCTTCAGCATCGCAAACTAAGTATGTATTGGGTACGGTTGAAAAAAAGACAATCGTCTCTTCGATTTCTGCTTCTGGGCAAATCTCCTCCGATAATCAGCTCGATATAAAACCCAAAGTCTCTGGGGAAGTGATATATATCGGGGCATCAGCAGGTGAGAAGGTTAGTGCCGGGACACTCATAGCAGAGATTGACCCAACTACTGCCCAAAAAGCTGTAAGGGACGCTGAGGCCAATCTAGAAGGTGCTCAGATTTCTCTAGAAAAACTCCAGAAACCTGCTACAGCACTCTCCTTGACCCAAGCCGAGAATGCCTTGAGCAACGCACAGGACGATCTATCAAAAGTTTATAGTGATTCAGCCAACCAAATAATAAGCACTTTTCTTGATCTGCCAAACATAATATCGGGCTTGGAAAATATTTTGACTGGAAATAACACTGGTACAGCCCAGTGGAATATGGATTACTACAAAGGGATCATTGAACAGTACGATGACAGAGCGGCTTCCTTTAAAGATACTGCATATAATGACTTCAAATCTGCAAAGGATACTTACAATTCTTCTTTCTCCGAATACCAAGCTCTTGGTAATAATCCTGACAAAGTGTCTCTCGAGAAGGTTTTAAACGATACGTATTCTGCAGTGAGCTTGGCTTCCAAAGCTTTGAAAAGCTCTAATGCTTTTATAACTTTATACATTGATATATACAAAAACCATTATCTGACGCCGATTTCGGCTGCGACCTCGGCTATAACAACCCTGACTACCTACACAAACACAACAAATTCTGATTTATCTAATCTTCTGTCCGATATAAATTCAATAAAACAAGATAAGCAATCAATTTTAGAGAAAGAGCAGTCCCTCGATCAAATCAAAGCCGGAGCAGACAGTTTAGATATTCAAAGTGCGCAGTTATCGGTAACTAAAGCTCAAAATTCTTTGACTGATGCTAAAAATAATTTGGCAGATTATTTTGTCAGAGCTCCATTTGATGGTGTCCTAGCCCAGGTGAATGTAAAGAAATTTGATTCTGCTGGCAGCGCCTCGGCCGCAGCCACTCTTATTACAAATGAAAAAGTAGCAGAAATTTCTCTAAACGAAGTCGATGCTGAAAAAATAAAAGTAGGGGATAAGACTACACTAACTTTTGACGCCATAGATGGCTTCACTGTTACTGGAAAAGTAGCAGAGGTCGATACTATAGGAACTGTCAGTCAGGGAGTAGTTTCTTACTCAATAAAAATTAGATTTGATTCCCAAGATGACAGAATAAAACAAGGAATGACAGTTAATGCTTCTATTATTACAGACGTTCATCCTGATGTTCTCTCTGTCTCTTCTAGCGCAATAAAAAATCAAAGTGGAGTGAGTTATGTCCAGGTTTTCAATCCGCCTCTAAGTAGTAGTGGAAATTCTGGAGTAACCTCTAGTGTTGCTCCAAGTCCTGTTCAGGTTGAAATAGGAATATCAGATGATCAGAGTACAGAAATTACTTCAGGCCTTAATGAAAACGAACAAGTAGTTACGAGAGTAATATCTGGAGCGTCAACTCAAACAAATACACAAAGTGCACCAACACTCTTTGGGGCAGGGGCTCGAACTACAGGAAGCGGAAACAGAACCTTTAACACAAGACTAAATTAGATGATAGAAGTAAAAAATATAACTAAAGTCTATGGTACTGGAGAGAATGCTTTCGAGGCGCTGAAAGAGGTCTCTTTTAAAATAAATGATGGAGAGTTTTTGGCCATAATGGGTCCTTCAGGCAGTGGTAAATCTACTTTGATGCATATACTTGGCTGTCTCGACACGCCAACAACAGGTAAATATTTTTTGGACGAAAAAGATGTTTCTGAATTGTCAGATGAAGAATTGGCAGAAATAAGAAAAGATAAAATTGGTTTTGTTTTTCAAGCATTCAATCTTTTACCAAGAACAACTGTTTTAAGAAATGTGACTCTGCCACTAGTTTATGCAGGAGTATCGGAAGAGGATAGAGAAAAAAGAGCAGTGAAAGCCTTGGAGTCAGCTGGACTATCGGATAGTCACTACAACCATAAATCAAACGAGCTCTCGGGAGGGCAAATTCAGAGAGTGGCGATTGCAAGGGCCCTGGTCAACGAGCCAACTTTGATTTTGGCTGATGAGCCGACCGGGAACTTGGATACAAAAACTGGTGAGATAGTTCTCTCCACTTTTCAAAAATTGAACAAAGAAATGGGCAGGACAATTATCCTCATAACTCATGAACAATTTGTAGCGGAACACGCTGACAGAATAATACATATTCGCGATGGTTTAATTGTCTCTGATAGTAAAAATCATAAACGTAGAGGATAATATGAATTTTAAAGATATTTTAGAATAAACATACACTGCTTTATCGTCGAACAAGGTAAGATCCAGCCTAACTTTCCTTGGTATTGTTATAGGAATATCTTCTGTAATAGTGATGATCTCCATTGGCCAGGGAGCCCAAGGTTCAATTCAATCAAGCATCCAGTCCCTAGGCTCAAATTTGGTCCAAGTTATACCGGGAGCTCAAAGAGGACCTGGTGGCTTTGGGGTCTCGGGTGGACGAGGTGGTTCCAGAATTCTAACTGATGATGATGCAAAAGCTATTTCAACTCTAGAGAATATTTCAGCTATTTCCCCTGAACTTTCTGGCCGATACCAGGTGGTGGCCAGGGGAACAAACACAAATACCTCTATCATAGGTGTGACATCAAACTACACAGCAGTTAGAAATCTTGAAGTTGACCTTGGTTCTTTCATTTCGGATTCAAACAATTCAGAGGCCAGCAAAGTAGCCATTCTTGGTCCAACCGTCGCCAGTGATCTTTTTGGTGACTCATCTTCTGCTTTGGGACAGGCAATTAGAATAAACAAACTGGAATTCAAAGTTGTCGGTGTGACAAAAGCAAAAGGTGGGACAGGTTTTCAAAATCAAGACGATATGATTTATGTTCCACTCGTCACGGCCGAGAGATATCTGTCTGGCAGCAAATACATCACGACTATAGGTGTGGAAGCGGCCAGTCCCGATGTAATGTCACAGGTTCAATCCGATATAACAGACCTTCTACTTTCAAGACATAAAATTTCTGATCCAACCCAAGCCGATTTTACAGTTTTAAATCAAAATGACCTTCTTTCTACAGTTTCTTCAGTGACACAAACTTTTACTTTACTTTTGGCAGCTATCGCTAGTATTTCTCTTATTGTCGGTGGCATAGGCATAATGAATATGATGCTTACCACTGTGACAGAAAGGACGAGAGAAATTGGTCTCCGTAAAGCTATCGGAGCAACCAAGAAAGACATAAGCAGGCAGTTTATTGTAGAGGCGGTAACACTGCATTTGGTCGGAGGAGTAACGGGTATTGGCATTGGAGGGTCAGTTTCCTATGCTCTAAAAACTCTGGGGGTTTTGCAAACTTCTCTGTCTTTATTTTCTGTTCTATTGTCTTTCGGTGTGTCGGCGGCCATAGGTATAGTTTTTGGCTGGTATCCGGCCAAAAGGGCAGCCGCACTCAATCCAATAGAAGCATTGCGTTATGAGTGATGCACCAAAATTAGAAATAATAACGTATTACAAATATGAATAATAAAATTATTTTAGGGGTCTTAGCTTTAATCATTTTCGCCGCAGCCTTTTATGGAGGAATGTCTTATGCCAAGACCAAGGCTCCAGGAATGGGACAAAATAGAAACGGTCAGTTTGCTTTTGCTGGAAGGGGAGCTCGAGGTATGGGTAATTTTACTGCTGGAGAAGTCTTATCAAAGGATAGAGGTAGTATGACAGTAAAA
>CAYUID010000042.1:0-5282 GCA_964444765.1 uncultured Candidatus Saccharibacteria bacterium | reverse complement strand
GCGTGCCTTATAACGGCTGGCCGTGTTCTTATGTAGCACGCCCTTCTGGACGCCCTTATCCACGGCGGAGGTAGCGGCGCTGAAGGCCTTCTGGGCTGCCGGTTTGTCGCCCTTGGCGATGGCTTCGCGCATATCGCGCAATGCGCCGCGGGAACGTTACTTTTTGGCCCGGTTGGCCGCCCTTCTCCTCTCGGTTTTTCGGGCGCGCTTTCACCGCCAAAAAAGGTTTTTCTATATTTTTTTTTGAGCCAGAAATCTTAACCTAGGCGAGGAGGATAGGAGAGAAAATCAGATTGTGATACACAAACGATAGCCCAAGAAGAACGAGAACCAAAGCAAGACCTAGAGCCATTATTCTATAATGATGCCTTCTATACTCGTAGAAAGTCATAATGAATAGACAGAGCAAAATTAGGGAACCAATGATCATATAAGCAAAACTTAGATCTTTTGAAGGTGAGGTCAGAAATCTCTCGATGGCTGATGAATAAGTTGGGATGGAAACTAGGGCTGATTCGTCTTTCCCTTTTCCAACAGAAAGAAGAAGCTCACTTGTCCCAGTTGAGACTTTACTCTGCCCGACAGCAGAAACTGCCAAAACATTTTGGTTATGGACAGCTGGCTTTGTTACAGAAACCGCGCCAACGACATTATTTTGCATAAGAGGTTTCGTTTCAGCGGGTCTACCAAAAAGCTCAACAACATAAACTGTGGGGTGACCTTCATAGACACCTTCGGCGGTGGCTATTCCAATCTCGGAGAAATTTTCATTCAAAATATTGTCCCTATGAGAAGGAGAGTTCATCCAAGCCGAGTTTACATCAACCGAATCATTAAAATTGACTGCCAAATTTTCCCCTGCATAGCTAAAATCGTATCCAGCTTTTTGAAACCAGTACCAAGGTGTCTTTCCGTCTGGACTTTTGTGAGCAAAATAGCTTTTCTCGGCCATGTCATTGGCTTTTAGTTGGGCAGCTTTCTCCAAAACTGGGTTAATAGTAAGCCCACTAAAATTTTTCTCCGCCCTGTCTTCATTTGCATAATCAACCAAAACCTTTGGCAAAACCAGTGCAGTTAGGTTTGTTCGACTCAAAATAATTCCGCCAGCAACCGCCATTGTAAAAAGAGAAAGCGCGGCAAAAAGTATTCCAGCAGCAGAGATTTCCTCCAATAGATGTGGCCTGTAATCATTCCCCTCATTCGGAACGAAATGTTGTTTAAACCAGCCCATGTTTTGTCTCTTTAATATACAACAAAACCAAAAAATTTACACTGCTAAACGTAGCCAGGGAAAAAGTCAGTTTTTATATTGCTTCTTGGGATACCCATTTTTTTTAATGTGTCTTCAAAAGAAACTATCATTGCGTGCGGCCCGGATATGTAGAATTTTCTGTCTTTATAATCTGGAATCTCGTTTTTAATTAAATTTTCATCAATTCTGCCTATCCTTATATTCCCAGACACGCTACCCTCCCCAACCATGTAAAGGGTCTTAAGACGAAAATCTTTTTCAGCTTGATCAAAGATATTTTTATAAACAATATCCGACGAACTTTTGTTTGAGAAAAGCAGAACAACATCTCTCTTCTCTTTATTATCTGAAAGATTTTTTATTATGCTTCGAAAGGGTGTGATACCGATCCCACCAGCAATGAAAACCAGTTTTTGACCCATGTCTTCTGGCAAAGTAAATTCGCCAGAAAGAGAGGCGGCTGATATTTTCGCCCCGGGAGTCAAAGATAGGAGTTTTTTCTTGAAAGTAGAAGATTTATCGTAAAATTTTACTCCAAGAAGCAGATTCTCTTCTGTTGGTGAAGACGAAAGTGTAAAATACCTTCTGTTTCCTCTGGTGTCGGGCTTTTCCTGACCAAGAGTCCACTCCATATACTGTCCAGCTTCGTAGGAAATTTTTTTGTCAGATTGCCAAACAAATTCGTAAACATCCTTTGACAATTGATTTTTCTCCTTGAGAGTTAGCATGAGCCTCCATTTTGGACTGACAACGAAAGAGAAAATATTACCAATAATTAGAGCGAACTCGGGGGTGGAGTAAATCGGGCCAAAAGAGAATTGGGCACCAAAAAGAAAGCCTACAATAGCTCCATATGCGATCTGCAAGTTGCGTTTTGGTGGCGTAGTTTGTGGCTCTGTCAGCATTATCGTTCCAAGGAAAATAACCGGAAAACTAAAGAAAAATGAACTAAAAAAATTTCCAAGTGATAGGCCGAAAAATATAAAGTATGACAAAACAGAAACCACAAAGAAAGAAAAAAATAATGTAAACCTTTGAACTTTTCTCAAAATCAAAAAGCCCAGAACGGCAGTGAAAATAAGAAGTATGTCGGATGCCACCCACCAAGTAACTATTCCGATTTTAAGTAGAGTCAAAACAAAAAGTGAAATGGCTACGGGGTTGAAAATATGTTTTTTATTTACAACCAAAAAATATTTTGAGGCCATGGAGAGAAATGCGGCCAAAACTAGTTCTGAAAATGTCAGGAGAGAAGTGGCTGGGTCAAGAACAAAAAACAATATAAAGGCACTTATCCAGAATGATTCTATATTGGCCTCAACTTTAAAAACCCAAGCAAAAATATAGTTAAAAACAAAACATGATGCCAAAAGACAGATTAGGGAGAGGAAGAGAGAGAGAAGAGAGTATGAAAGGAGGTGGGTATAGGAAAAAAGAAAAACTATGAGGGCCAGAGATGAGAGGCCGTACAGAAGCAGTCTGTACATAGTTATGCCATTAAGAAAATTGTCTACATATTTCATACTGAAAATTATACAGTGAAAATTTCTGAATCCAAATCCTCTGACATCTTGAGACTTCTATCAGAGTAAACAATGACATATTTAAAATCGAAATCAGCTTGAAGTTTTTCTGGAGAGACAAAAAACAAGGCTGTGGTCAAAATATCGGCACTCAGGGTATCGGAAGAGATGGCCCATGCAGCTAAAATTTCTTTTGGTGAAGAGAGACTGGTTGGAGAAATAATATGATGGAAATCAGCCCATTTTCTCCTGTTGCCCGCTGATCCACAGATACTTTCATTTAAAATTTTCACTACTCCTATGACTTTAGTTTTGTCCTCTGGATCCTCTAAACCAACTTTGAGTGGTTTACTATTGTTTCTATATCTCATGTCTCCACCTGCATCAACACAGTAGGACCTTACACCGTTTTCCTCCAAAACTTCTCCAACAATATCCACTAGATAACCCTTACCCCCAGCCCCAAAGTCCAAAAGTGCAGATTTTTTCATAGTTAGGTTCGGTTTTTTCCATTCCATAACCTCTTCCCATTTTAATGGCTTCTTTAATTCTTTAGGAACAAGAGAGTAGTCCGCATCATAGCCGGCTGAAACCAAAAGATCTCCGACAAGAGGTGTAACTTCTCCATTTGTCAGGTCGTATATTTTTTTGTAGACGGAAATCATTTTATCTGCATCGTCCGGAAGAGTAAATTTGCCAGATCTCTTTGGCATTTCTGTGACCAAAGAATCTGGTCTGAAACGCGAGTAGTCTTTATCAAAAATATCTATCCTATTTTTTATTTTGGCCAGGAGATCAGTTTTTTCTTTGTCGCTTAAATCCTGATAGATATCTATCTTCCAAGTCGTTCCTATGGCCTCGAATTCAAACATAAAAGTTAGGCTCTGGCCTCGACTTTTATTTTGCTTAAAGCGTCGTTAAAACCTCCAGGGGTAAGCGATGAGCCAGAAACTTTTGTTAACTCAACTGTGGCTATGTCCTTGCCGATAACCAGAGCTTTGTAACCAGAAATAAATTTAGATTGAAAGTTCTTTGATTCTGGTCGGGTGGCGAGGGAAACAACGTTCGCATCAGAAATCACATCATTTTTCAGTGTAACTGTAACTTTTATTGACTCTTCACCACCAGGAGAAATATAATTTCCAGTGGCCGAATATGTTCCGTCTTTGTAAGTTGAGGAAGGTGCTGGTGTAGAATAAGGAGTTGTGTATGTATTTCCAGTATTATCCCCTGGCAAAACCTCTCCTCCTTCAAATTTTCCAGTAGCTACTGGCTCCGTGGCCGCACTTCCGCTGCTTTTCACATATCTATAACCAAAATATCCGAGTAATGCTACAACTACTAACCCCGCCCCAATCTTTCCCCAAAAACCCCCCTTGTTTGTTTCTTCCATTTTAAAAAATTAATTAGATAAAAGAATACTAACCTATATTTTTATTATAGTCTAATTCTGAACACTATTTCAGCTGTTTCTTTTACCGAATACTGATCCTAGATCGTTTGGAGTCAAACCATGTTCCTGCATTATCTGCTTCATTGTCTTACCAGACTTTAATTCCTGCTTTATTTCTTCTTTTGTTAAGCCCAAGTAACCACCCAGAGAGGAGGCGTTGCCTGGCGAAGACCATTTATGCATGAGATGCATGCCAGAGACTGTCCTCGAGTAGGATGGAGTTTGCAATTCCCTACTCTCGGCCAGAGCCGTATTACCGCCAATAAATAGCATCCCCGCAACCATGCCGCTCCCGGCAGAAGCAATCAAGGCATCTTTTACTTTTCTGTATTTTTTGTACTTCATTTTACCAATGAAGAGAATTGTTAGATTCTCTCATCATTTCATACACCGGGAAAATAAATTTATTTCACATTTTCACAAGAAATTAATAGAAATTAACATAACTATAAAAAACCGATAAAAATCACCGAGGTGTGGTCAGTTTGTGTATTCCATAAGCTTTTATTTCCCCTCCAAGAGCATCTCCCGCAACAAAAACTGTGTCTCCTACGGATATAAGGTCAGAAAGTGAAGTCCCTTCTGGAGCAAAGACTTTTGCCACACCCTCTCCTTTTCCACTATCAACATCGTTGTGCCTCAAGAGAAAAGTGTTTCCGGTTATTTCAACCACAGTACCCCTGAAGATGCCTTTGCTACCGTGGGATTCCTCCAGGCGAGTATAGAAATCACCCATAAACGGCAGGTTCTTTTTATCAGCCCTCAACATTAAATTTCGATGAAAAGAGGTGGCGTTAGTCAAAGTCCCGAGAAAGGTAATCGTAACTAAAGTAGCCAAAAATAGATAAATGATTGGGCTTTTATAGCCAAATCTGAAACTCTTGAGTAGCCAATCTATGAGAAACAGAACCATGGCCAAAAGAGCCAAAATAATCCACGGGAAAAGTAAAACAAATTGAAGAAGCCCCATCGTTCCAAACTGTAAGAGAAATATTTGCCAACCAGTCGAAATGCTAAAAAGAAGATAGCTAACCAAAACCACCGAAACGACGAA
>CAYUID010000041.1:0-5298 GCA_964444765.1 uncultured Candidatus Saccharibacteria bacterium | reverse complement strand
TCCCCCGATTATCACATTCTTGACAATCCAGATGCTCAAGTTGTTATAATTGAATATTCCGATACAGAGTGCCCATTCTGTAAGCAATTCCACACAACTCTAAGAAAAGTTATGGATGAATATGGTAAGTCAGGCAAAGTAGCTTGGGTTTACAGACACTTCCCAATTGACAGCCTCCATCCAAAGGCCAGGCACGAGGCAGAGGCACTAGAGTGTGCAAATGAACTTGGTGGAGTTGAGAAATTCTGGCAGTATACAAATCTTCTTTATGACACAACCACTTCAAATAACACTCTTGATCCAGCCGAATTACCAAAGATGGCAAAGAGTGTGGGTTTGGATGTAACTGCATTTAATAAATGTCTCTCTTCAGGAAAATACAAAGATAAAATAGAAGCAGATTATCAAAACGCTGTTAAAACTGGCGGCCAAGGTACCCCAAACTCTATAATTGTCTCAAAAGATGGCACCAAGACTGTTGTTCAAGGCGCACAGCCTTATGCTTCTCTAAAAGCCACCCTTGATGCGCTTTTAGCAAGCTAATCCAATAGCTCTCTATAACCACAGTATTTACAATCTTTGTCTTTGCACTTAACTTTTCCAATTTTGCCGCTCCAAACATAATTTATTAAATCCTGGACTTCTTCTCTTAGAATTTTTAAATCTTTGTCTTCGATTGGAAGAGTAATGATGGGGCACTTTCCATAGTCATCAGGAGAAATAAAAACAAGGGAAGTTTCTATCTTTTTATCCCTCCATTTGAAATCTCCAGATAAAAGAAGCTTGTAGAAAACAAGTTGTCTGAAATAGTTGCCATCATCATTTTTGGTCTCTCCTTTTATAGCTGCAACTGACATTGCCCTCCTCGATTTATAATCAAAAACCGAAACCCTTTCCCCCTTCTCCAAAATGACATCCAGTTTACCGTGTAGATTTATGTGTGTTTGCTTTGCCGCAAATGGTACCTCAACCCATTTTTCAGGGTAAACTAAGCCAGAAAAAGAGAAATGCTCTAGAAGGGCTTTTGATATAAGCGGCACAACTTCTTTTATTTCGCTTTTTAAAAGTTCCTTGTCTTTTAAAGACAAAAGAGGGGTCTCCAAATAATCAAGGGCACCTTTGAGCATTGTTCTTTCAATATCTTTCAGAGATCTGTCTTTCAAAAACCAGACCGCAGAAATACCACGGTGAAGACTGCTACCTTTTTCTGATGGTATCTCTGGAGCCTGAGGAAATCTTAAAATACTCTCGTATAAAAATTTGTTTGGACATTCCATAAAATGGTTCAAGGCAGTTACAGAAAGCCCATTTTCCATAAGAGTTTTTTTAGCTTGATCAACTAGAAAACTTTCATATAGACCAACATCGGAAAAAAGCTCTGACTCCTTGTCGACGTTCAGATCAACCCGAGGTAAAGAAGTCTCTTTCACTCTCTTACTATGAAGTTCTGATATAAACCGCAGCGGCGCGAGAGCCTTACCATCTGATTCTTCCAAAGCATATAAAATCGAAACATGTTTTTTGGCTCTTGTTATGGCCACATAAAAGAGTCTGCGAATATCTGCCACATTATGACTAGATGAATTTTTATTCGAAACAGAGAAAGACGAGCCGAAAACTTTACCGACCCACGCCTCGTCATTGGCATAAGGAATAAAAACATAGTCAAACTCCAAACCCTTTGACCCATGGGCAGTCATAGCTTTAACTTGTAGGTCAGGCGCCCCGACAGAAATTTTAACCGGTTTCATCTCTGCTGATTCCCTGTACTCGAGCATCATTTTTATCAGTTTGCTTGGATCAGTTACTTCACTATCCCTTGTTATAGACTCCGCCAAAGTAACAATACCCCTCCAAACATGAATATATTGAGGATTTTTTGAAACGAGAGAAGTAAAACCTGACTCTTCGGCAATATGTATAATCGCTCCGACAGGCCCATCACTTAAGAGGAGTTTTCTAATTCTGATTAGTTGCGGCAAAATTTTTTCTATATCTGTGAAATTGCCAGTGTTAAGACTCCGAGATAATTCAAGAGATTTCGATAGGGATAAGTTCCACATGCCAAGAACGACCGTCCTTGCCAAGGCATCCGTGCGAGAGTTGTCGGAGAGATACTGCAGAAGCTCGAAAAAAACATCACCAAGAGGATGATGAAAAATATCCACACTTCTCTCCGATGAGACAGGTATATGATTTGACTCGAGTAGTCTTAAAACTTTTTCAAGTTCTCTGTTTCTTCTGACAATTATCGTAATCGTAGCATTTTTATCTTTTTCAACTATTTTCTTTATCTCCTTTACCAAATGCTCCTCCATGGCCAAAGTATTTTCAGCCGAGATAACATCAATAGGTTTATCGACCAAACCAGATTCGGATTTCAGTTCAACTCGCAGATTTTTGTGCTCGTCACCAGTATAGTTGTTCTCTATCATAGAAAAACTGGCGTCCAAAATAGACTGGTGCGACCTGTAATTTTTACTCAAGGAGATAACTTTCATCTTTGGCCAGAGTTTTTGGAAACGTAAAAAATTCTCAACAGAGGCTCCCTGAAAACGGTATATGGCTTGCTTTTCATCACCCACCACAAAAATATTTGGAGTTTTAAAAAATTCGGCAATTAGAGAGATGATATAATTCTGCGAGTCGTTTGTATCCTGATGTTCGTCAATTAAAATATACTGAAATCTTTCCTGAATGAGGCGGAGCAAAAGCTCATCATTTTTTAAGGCTACTAGAAGCTCGATTATGAGATCGTCATAGTCCCTATATTTCAATTCTCTCTTTTCTTCTTCGTATTTCTGGTAAATGCCGGCAAAAATTAAAGTTTTTTCTAGTTTATCTATCTCGTCCAGAACTGTTGCCTTAAGTTGCCCTTCACTTTTACCTCTGGTTGATAAGTTATCTTTGTCAGACTTCAGCTCCTTTATCTTCCTTATAGCCTCCTTCCTGACCTCCTCTGGCGTCAAAGCATCTTTTTTGACATCGCTAATGGTTCTCAAAATTGAATTAACATAAGCATTTGGTCGGCCAATAGGTCGTAAGCTAGAAAATTTTTTGTCGGAGATAATGTTCCTTATCATTGATTCGGCCTCTACTTCTGTCATCTGTTTAAAATCATTGACTGAAATAAAATGGTCAGGATATTCAGAAATCATGGCGGAAGCAAAACTATGAAAGGTATGAATATAAACATCGTGAGCAGTATTGCCAATCACCTCACGGAGTTTCTCCCTCATGGCCTTTACCCCTGCATTTGTATATGTAATGGCCAATATTCCGCTTGGTGGGGTGTGAGTTTTCTCAAGTATTCTGGCTACTCTCAAGGTCAAAATGGTAGTCTTCCCCGTCCCAGGACCAGCCACAACAAGAACCGGGCCTTCGATAGTATCTACGGCCATTTTTTGCTCCTTATTTAGGTTTTTATATCGCTCCGAGAATACACTAGTTTTTGACATAGAAATAGAATAGCATGGAAATTTTAGTAATAGGAAAGCCCCGGCAAGAGCCAAAACTCTCCCACCGAGGCTACTTTTTTCCTGCCGTTGGAACTATTTCTCTAATGAGCCTCATCTTCCGTACAGCAAGGACAGTGGCTATACTCCCAGCATAAAGACGTATTGAAGCAAAGCCACTACAAATCTGAACCCTTTCCGGATCAATCGGGTGTTGACCTTTCCAGTTAGGATTTTCGTCGTGACATGCAAAAATCTTGTCACGAGTAATTGATCGGAGGAGACCGTACACAGTCCCCGGGAACCCAGGCAAAACATCTGTACACGAGGCGAAGGCACAGGTCTCACACCTCTCGCTGAATTCTGGAGTAGTCACTCGTGTCCTTATTTCAGTACCGTCGAGTATGACCCGAAGTTCGTGAATAAAATCACGCAAGATTGTGATGATCTTTTCACGATCGCTGGGTGATGCATCACAAAAATCTTCTTCGAAAGGGTCTGGCAGAATGATATGGCCCGTTGCTAGAGTCGTCATAAGCGAAACTCCTTTTCTGTTTTAAAATTAACATTATTTTAGAGAACGCAAAAGCCCCATGAAAGTATTCCAACTATCATGGGGCTAGTCGCCCTTCGGCTCATCCAGAAATCCATTGGCTCTACTCTGGATCTGTCTCTTCAGCGTGTCCTTCGGTTCAAGGAGCATCTTGCAATCAGTGCAAAAGAAATATTGGTACATGAACTCTACGATCTTGAAACTACCACAGTACTTGCAGAGTCTTTCTGTCCCCGCCTCCTCAATTGGTTGATCCACATTGCCTCCAGTCCAAGACTACCCTACCACAAATTTCTAAATGTAAAAGCCCGATTTGAAAGTTCTAATAGTAGTTTCTCAATCGATTTATTTTGTCGTGCTGGCGAATCTTCTCATGTGCCTTCGCTTCGATCTGACGTATACGTTCACGTGTTACACCGAACTCCTTCCCCACTTCTTCTAGTGTGTGAGTCACACCATCAACCAAACCGTGACGAAGTTCCAAAATTTTTCTTTCTTTTTC
Organism: uncultured Candidatus Saccharibacteria bacterium; assembly: GCA_964444765.1. Lineage (GTDB taxonomy): Bacteria > Patescibacteriota > Minisyncoccia > Phycocordibacterales > DATDWN01 > C7867-006. Next base: position 788 of record CAYUID010000041.1, on the reverse strand, counting down.
TGGTAGATCATTCAAAATCTCTCGAACCTGGTCCGAAACAATTCTCCTTGCCGATTCCTGATCGGGAGAAAGAATCCTGTCATCAGCCAAAAAGTCGCCTAGTTTTGACTTGCCATCGTCTTCCTCACCTATCGGACTCTCCAAAGAGAGTGTTGATTGGTCAATTTTCTCAATAGTATAAATTTTATCGACAGAAAGATTCATCTCTGTGGCGATCTCCTCTGGCAAAGGATCTCTACCCAAATCCTGTGACAGTCTCCTGACCACCTGTTTGTATTTGGCGATAGTTTCAACCATGTGAACCGGCACACGGATAGTTCTGGATTGATCGGCCAGAGCACGAGTGATGGCTTGCCTTATCCACCAAGTAGCATAAGTCGAAAATTTGTAACCCTTTGTCCAATCAAATTTATCCACGGCCTTAAAAAGGCCAAGATTTCCCTCTTGTATAAGGTCAAGAAGTGTCAGGTCAGCTGATCTATTTGCGTATTTTTTTGCAATAGAAACCACAAGTCTCAAGTTTGCTCGAGCCAGAAGACTTTTAGCTTCAAGGTCGCCTTTTTCTATTCTCTTGGCTAATTCTTTTTCCTGACTTCCGGAAATAAGAGGATACTGACCGATCTCCTTTAGGTACATTTGTATAGAATCGTATGAAGACTCCCCGCCTCGGCCGTAGGTGTATTTCTTACTTAGCAAATCCTCGCTTCCTCCAGCGTCCAAAAGCCCACCCCCTTCGAGAACATCAACCCCACTAACAGACAGTTTCTCGTAAAGTGTCTCCAAAAAAA
>CAYUID010000040.1:0-5336 GCA_964444765.1 uncultured Candidatus Saccharibacteria bacterium | reverse complement strand
AATCTCTGACCATGGTTCCAATCTTAAAATTATTATCTGTGCCCAAATTTTTCACTGGATCAATATTGTATTTTTGATAATTAGCTAAAGTTTTATCCCCTACACGAGAAATCCACGCTTCATCACTCGGATAATGCTTATCCATCTCATCTCTTGTGGCTTTAAACATTTCCAGAGCAACAATTTTTAGGTCTCTCTGCTCGATCCTCTTTACGATTTCTCCTATGAGGCCTTTTTGAACACCGTCTGGCTTGACCATGAGAAACGTTCTTTCTTCTTTTGGATGATTCATTTTATGTAAATTTTTTGTAGAAGGTTATTATAAAAAATTTTTTGGAAAAAATCTACTTTTACTTTGCTTATTTAGTCAGTATTATTGGATCGCCATCCGTTATAACAACTGTATGCTCAAAATGAGCCGAGTTTGACCCATCAGCTGTCTTGTAAGTGTAGCCATCTTTATCCAAAACCACCTCCCCCTTACCGAGGCAGAACATAGGCTCAATAGCCAAAACCATGCCTGGCTTTAACTTCTCGCCTGAGCCCCTCTTGCCTTCATTTGGCACGAAGGGATCCTCGTGAACACTGTAACCAACACCGTGACCAGAAAGTCCTTGGCATATGCCATACCCATTCTTTTTGGCCACCGCCTCGATAGCATGACTAATGTCCCCTACATGGTTTCCAGCCACGGCCTCTTTTATGCCAAGAAACAAAGCTTCTTTACAATCTTCTAGAAGTTTTTTGTCTTCTTTTTTTATTTTCCCGACAGCGACAGTGATGGCGCTATCGGTTATAAGTTTTTTGTGGACCAAACCGAGATCGAGTGAGACAACATCACCCTCCTGTAAAATTTTCGGCTTCTCGTTTGGAATGCCATGAACTATTTCGTTGTTGACCGAAACACATAAGGCGGCTGGGTAAGGTCTTTTGGCTCCACGAGGAGTGTAATTGAGAAAAGCAGCCAAGTCCCCTCTATCTTCAATGAGCTTCCTTACATGGTTTTCGAGGGTTTCAGTTGAGACACCAGCTTTTACCATCTTGGCCACTTCGGAAAGTATAAGAGCGTGGATAGCCCCCCCTTCCTTCAGGATCTCAATATCTTCCTTTGTCTTTATCCTTATCATTGGAAACTAAGACTACACTATAAACAGGCTTTTACCAACCAAGCTTTTCTAGAACTTCTTTGTGAACATTCTCTATGGTTTGCTCTCCATTAATATGAACCACTCCATAATATGAATCGTTTTCAAAACTTTTTATAGCTAAAGAGGCGTCGCTGTCAAACCATTCCAATCTTTTTTTAATTTCAGCCATCTCATCGTCCCCCCTTTTCCTGTCCATCGCTCTTTGTATTGACCACTCTTTGGAGGTGTCGATGACAACCACCCTTGCTCCATCACGCTTATAAAATTTTAGAGCAGAATCTAAAACAGGAAATTCGTAAGGTCTTCTACATACCCCATCGAAAACCAAATGTTCTTCACCTGTAAAATTATTGACCAAAAGAGTGGTCCAAAGCCAAATAGGAACGAAGGCCGGCATCAAACCACCAGAGTCCATTACATTTTTTGTTAATTTTGAAGAGTAACTGTTGTTACTTCCGACAAATTCTCTAAGCTTCTGACCTGTTTCTATGTAAATTGACTCCTTGTTTGGATCTTTTGATTTCAAAAACTTCATCAAGAGCTCTGATTGAGTTCCCTTTCCTGAACCAACCCTTCCAAAAAATAAAACAGTTTGCGGAGACATAATAAAAATATAATAAAATTATATCAAAAATTAGATTAACGATAAATGACGACAGTCCTCCTGGTTGTCGTCATTTGAAAGAAAGTTCGAACTGGTCAGCATCCCCGTCCCAGGGGCGGCGCTCGAGTTCGATCATGGCCAACTGTTCTGCCTGGCCCTTCCAGTAGCCTGGTTCTAGTTTGTCTAGAAAATTGAGGTGCTCTGTCGGCGACTCAGTGTCTTCCTTTGACTCATCATCTGGTGGCGGAATTCTTACTGACTCGAGAGTCGGCAAGAGATTCTGCTTGGGATTGACTTGCCAAAGAGGGACTACTCTAAAAGAATCACCTGCTCGGGACCGGAATAGCTCTATCTGGTCGAGACAAAGCTCTGTTGAACGATCGAAGAAAGAAACCCAGAGCTTCTCCGCCCCCGAGCGCTCGCCCACGGTCGAAAAGAAGTAATTCCTCCCGATTTGATAAGCTAAGCGCCAGTTCTCGGCGATGAAGACGATCTCGTAAGTTTCCATCTTGATCGAACCGACACGTGACGCAAGCATCTGGAGAAGTTCCCAGTCCGAGTTCGGCCAAAGCGATTGCTGCCGGAAGCGCTGGATCACTTCTGGAGCACGCCTTGGACGAATTGGGGTCTCTCCCTCCGGAACAACTCTGGATCGGATGGTGATGCAATCCTTCTCCAGAATTGCCCTTTTTGAAACCGATAGCTCCCAACCATCAAAGCGCAAAGCCCGGCGATACAGAGCCTCCAAGGACTTGAAGTAGTTCGCGTCGTAATCACCCCAAGGAAACGTCCGTGCCTTCTTTCCGCACTCACGTCGCCAATGGAAGATCTCGCAGAGAAGCGACTTGTCGTCGAGCCTCTTTAGGGAGGGCAGATAGTGTGTGTTGATTTCTGCCCACTTTGAGTTTTGCCTTTCTCTTTCCCGAATACTCTGGGGATGTGTTTCCCCTTGAGTCGTCGGGTGGATCACGGCTTGGCTCGGAACCCTAGCCTTGGCTTGATGTTTCTTACCGGCGCTTACTGACTCGAGAAGAGGCAGTAAGTTCATCCTTACTACCTTTCTCATTTTTCACCTCACAATGAACTGCGTCTAAATTCAATTATATTAAAATCAAAAATCTTGTCGAAAAAATTAAGATTCGACAAGACTTTTTAAAATAAGCAATTAGTACTCCCTTATGGAAACTTGAGCATCAACCTTTTTAACTAGATCAATGACAACGGAAACAACGATAAGAAGTGCCGTACCACCAATAGAAACAGCTGTAATGCCCGTTACCGCCCTCATAATGAGAGGCAGAACAGCGATAAGACCGAGGAATACGGCTCCCACAAGAGTCAACCTGGTTAGGATCTTGGCGATATGATCAGAAGTCGATTTACCAGGACGGACACCAGGAATAAATGCCCCATTTTTTTGTAAATTTTCTGATATCTGGTCAGGGTCAAAAGTGACAGCAGTGTAAAAATATGTAAAAACAAAAACCAATAGGAAATAAGCGATTCCATAGAACCATTGATTAGCTAGTACACCCAAAACTATTGCAGAAACAGATTTTATCCAAACAATACTTGAGTTTGACAAAAATCTCAAAATCATTTGAGGGAAAAGGAGAATTGATAGAGCGAAAATTATAGGAATAACTCCAGCTTGATTTACTCGCAAAGGAAGATAGGTTGAAGTTCCGCCATAAACTTTGTTTCCCCTGACTTGTTTTGCGTATGTTACTGGAATTGGTCTTTCAGCTTCTGTAACAATGACTACGCCAACGATAACGGCGGCGGCTACTGCCAAAAATCCGAGGTAAACAGGGATTTGAGAAGGATCAAATGAGAAAGCTAACTGGCTAGCACTGGTTGGAAGTCTGGCCACGATACCAGAGAAAATAATGAGGGAGACACCATTACCCACTCCATACTCGGATATGAGTTCCCCAATCCACATAAGAAGGACCGACCCGGCAGAAATAACTATAAGGTTGGTTGAAAGTTGGAGCAAAGACAGATGACTTATGACTTGTTGATTCTCCAAAAGTTTTATAAAGCTGAAAGATTGTATCAAAGCCAAAGGAATAGTGATAATTCTGCTGTATTGGGCAAATTTCATTCGACCAGCCTGACCTTCTTCCTGATACATCTCTTTTAGTCTCGGAGACATGATGGTTAAAAGCTGCATTATAATAGAACCTGTGATGTATGGACCGACACCGAGCATAACGATGGAAAGCTGGGAGAGACCACCGCCAGAGAAAATGTTTAGAAGTCCGAAAAACTCATTGCTGGAGAAAAATTGAGCTAGTCTTGCGTGATCTACACCAGGAACTGGAATTGCGGCCAAGGCACGGAACAAAACTAGAGCAAAAAGAGTAAACAGAACTCTTTTTCTAAGAGTCTTGTCTTGGAAAACCAAAGAAATTTTATTGAAAAATTCTTTCATTTTTTAACCAACTAAGATATTGCCCCCGAGTTTTTCTATGACAAGCTTGGCTGTATTCGAGACTGAACAATCCTTCACAGTAACTTTTTTATCGAACACACCAGTTCCAAGTATTTTAACCTCTGGAAACTTGCCCCCAATTTTTCTGGCTAGACCTTTTTCAACCAAGGTAGCTGGAGAAATTGTATCACCATTTTTGTATGTCGAGTTTATGTCGCCTAGATTTACAACAAAAGGCTTCGTTTGGATGCTAGTGTTTATGTTTTTGCCACGACCACGGAGTTTTGGAATTCTCTTTATGAAATCCCTTATTTCTGGTCTCTTTTTGTGTCCAGCACGAGCGTTCTGTCCTTTTGTTCCACGACCAGAAGTTTTTCCACGCTTGCTACCACGCCCAACTGTCTTGTGCTTTTTGTTTTTGTGAATTCTTTTTAGGTTGTGGCTTTGCATAAATTTATTGCTGTTTTATTTTACCGCTTTCATTCTACTCAAAGCTTTTATAGCAGCTTTAGCATTGTTTATTCTGTTTTTACTTCTGGAAAATATCTTAGCTGAAACTTCTTTTATTCCAGCAAATTCCAAAACTGTTCTGACCGACGATCCAGCCAAAACTCCTTTACCTGGAGCACGCATGATGAGAACTCGTGAGGCAGAGAATTTCGCATCTGACTCGTGAGGAACAGAAGAATTTTTGGTTAGATTTACCCTTATCATGTTTTTCCTGGCGTCCCTTACGGCTTTATCAATGGCAACCGGTGTGTCCCCGGCTTTGCCTTGACCAACACCAACTCTACCCTTGTGGTCGCCAACAACAACAGCCACGGAGAAAGCAAACCTCCTCCCTCCTGTTACCACACGGGTAACACGCCTGACATCAATAATCTTCTGATCAAATTCAGGTTTTATTCTGGCTTCCCTTCGAGGTGGACCCTTCCTTGGATTTCTCCTTGGTCCTCTAGCTTCCCTAGCTTCAGGAGATTTAGATTCGGCTGGCCTCTCTGCCACCACTCCTTTTTTCATTTCTTCTTTTATAATTTCTTGTGTAATTTCTGTTTCCATATTTTTAGACTGTACTTAAAACTGCAATACTCCCCCTCTTGCTATTTCGGCCATATCCTTAACCTTCCCTGTATACATTAACTTCCCC
>CAYUID010000039.1:0-5394 GCA_964444765.1 uncultured Candidatus Saccharibacteria bacterium | reverse complement strand
GTTTTTGCCGAAGGCGAAGGTGAGATCGTAGCTATTTCCAAAAAATCTCAAGTTATCCGTGTTGATGCAAAAGAAATCCCAGTTTTAGGCAGACAGACTCAAGGGGTTAGGATTATGAAATTACGCGAGGGTGATTCCATTGCTTCCCTTATCTGCTTATAACACTCTGGTCTTTTTGTCCGATTTCTGCGTTGGAATTTCAAAAATGTTCGTCCCCTTACGTTAGAGTAAGGCTCCTCCCATTTTCTCATTCCGCCTTGAACTCAGACAAAAATCCTCAGAGCTATTTTTCAAAATCACAGATTATATTCTATTTAAATTTGAAACAGTAAATTAGTAGTTGACTTTTTGTAATTATGATATATAATTCGCAGTGGAGGAATCACCTTGAGAAAAGGGATGATGAGTCTACCGAAGGAATTTGGAGACCAGGTCTTGGTCGCTCGGACCTCGCAAAGACTTTCTCAAACGGAACTGGCAGCAAGGAGCAAGGTCTCATCCAGAACAATTTGTGAAGTCGAAGTGGGTAAGCGGCAGTCGCTGAGACGGCTGGTCGTTCTGAAGATCGTTCTCGGTGTGGAGCCGAAAGATGCTACAAGAGCAATACAGTTGCTCAGGCTAGCAGGGTTCACATTGCAAACACTCAACGACCTGAGAGAGGAGCTCATTCGGGAAATAAGAAGATAAAAGGCGCACGACCTGAGAAATCGGGTACGGCGCCTTTCGTCATTTCTGTTAATAAGTATGCTACTTATACTTATTTTTCGTACTATAATTTAAATATGTTCTCTGATCCGGTTAAAAATATAGATCAGTGCGGTATTCGGGCCGGCTGGGATATTGCCGATGTTGGTGCTGGCAGTGGCTTCTATACTATAGCTGCAGCCAGAGCTCTCATGTCTTCTGGCAGGGTCTATGCGATCGATGTAGATAAAGCTCTCCTTTCAAAACTGAAAAACAACGCTACTCGGGAGGGTCTATATAATGTTGAAGTTATTTGGGGAGACGTGGAAAAACCAAATGGCACAAAACTCCGCGATTTTTCAGTTGACCTTGCTCTCATTTGCAACCTTTTGTTTCAAACAGAAAATAAATCGACAGTTATAAATGAAGTGAAAAGAATTTTGAAACCTAATGGCCGGGTTCTTCTAGTTGATTGGATGGACTCTTTTGGTGGTATTGGCCCGACCCCAAAAATGGTTATAAAGAAAAAAACAGCCCAGGAAATGTTCGAGAAAGCCGGTTTTCACCAAGAAAAAGAAATTTCAGCAGGCAGCCATCATTATGGTTTCATATTTAAAAAATTATGAGTAATTTCAAGATCGCACTGACAACATTTTTCATATTTTGCTTTGTCGTTGGGGTTATTCTATTCGCCACTTCCAAGGCCAAAAAGTCTCCTGGTGAAGCCAACCTTTTGGTCTGGGGCACTGTCTCTTCTGATGTTTTCAGTGCCGCATATAGTAACGCTAGCGTTTTTGCCAACAAATCAATAAAGGTTACATACGTTAAAAAAGATTCGGTTTCATTTGATACTGAACTAGTCAATGCTCTGGCCGATGGTAGTGGTCCAGACGTTGTCATTTTGAGAGATGATTCAATGTACAAAAGTAGAAATAAAATCTACCCGATTCCTTACAAGAGTTATTCGGAAAGAGATTTTAAAGATAAGTTCATTCAAGGCGGTGAAGTTTTCCTCTCACCGAGTGGTGTTGGAGCTCTTCCATTTATGGTTGATCCTTTGGTTATGTATTGGAATAGGGACATGTTCTCTAATGCAAATATTGCCCAAACGCCTCAATATTGGGATCAAGTTTTCGATCTTATAAACAAAATGACCAGGAAGGACAACAACGCCAATGTTCTGCAAAGCGCCATTGCTTTGGGCGGTTGGTCGAACATAACCAATGCCAAAGAAATTCTTTTGACTGCTCTGTTTCAGGCCGGTACTCCAGTTGTCTCGAGGGACGCAGCTGGTACTGTCTCGGTTCTGAATTCTGCACTAAATTACACAATTCCACCCGGCTCTTCTGCTGTTGATTTCTATACCCAATTTTCCAACCCGACGGCGGCTGGTTATACCTGGAACAGAAGTCTGCCAAGTTCTCAAAACTTTTTTCTTTCCGGGGACTTGGCAATGTACCTAGGCTTTGCCAGTGAGATCGGCTCAATACAGCAGAAAAATTCCAATCTAAATTTTGATGTTACCTTTGTGCCGCAGATAAGAAATACTCAAAAGAAAACAGTTTTCGGTCACATTTTTGGACTAGCAATCGTTAAGCAGTCCAAACAAATCCAGGGCGCTTTTACTCTTATTCTCTCTTTAACCGAACCTGCGGCCATAAAAGCCATGGAAGCTCTGACAGATCTCCCTCCTGTGAGACGAGACCTTCTCTCCGACAAACCATCGGATGCATTTAGGTCAGTATTTTACGATTCAGCACTAATTTCCCAAACCTGGATTGACCCAGATCCAATCAAAAGTTCAAATACATTTCGTGATATGATAGAGGCGATTACTTCTGGTAGAGAAAGGCGACCAGATGCTATGGAGAGGGCAGACCAAGAGCTAAATGCTGCATTAAAATAGATAGAAATAGTCGAAATAATTGAGTAAGATGAAAATCAATTTAAAAAAACAGATTCTGTCCTATCTCTTATCCTTCATTCTTATTTCCCCAGCTTTTGCTCTTGCACAGCCAACCGGAACTAACCCACCAAATACAAACTCCGGAGGTGGAATAGTCTATGAATGTTCAACAGGTCTCCCGGGAGAGTGTACATTTGATGATTTGATCAAGGCAGCCAAACATATTACAGATTTTCTAACTGTTTTTGCTTTGGAATTTTCAGTTGTGGTTATAGCCTTTGCTGGTTTCAAGTACATGACATCAGGTGGAAATCCTGGTGAGAGACAAGCGGCCAACAAGATGCTTCTTAGTGTTGCAAAAGGCATCTTTTTTATTCTGGCTGCCTGGGTAATTGTCACTCTTATTACAAGCACTTTATTAAGCAATGATGTAAATAAGCTGGTGCCGCTAGGATAATCACAAAAAAATGAAACAAACAAAAAAAATTTTTATACACATTACAGTCGCCACTCTTTTACTAGCACCACTTCTTCTTCTGGCCGATCCGACTGGAACCAATCCTGGTTCTGGTACAAACACTCTCGCTCCGTTTAGTAAACTACCAAATCCATTAGCTAGCGGTGACAATGATCTAATGTCTCTTATCCTTTCAATTCTAAACAATATCGTCATGCCTATTGCCGCAGTTGGTGTTGTTATATGGATAATCTGGTCCGGTTTTCTATACGTTATGGCCCAGGGTAAACCGGCTGAAATTCAAAAAGCCAACAAAAATCTCCTCTACTCCCTTATTGGTGCAGGTATTCTTTTGGGTGCAGAGGGGATTGCTCAAGTTTTAAGAGCGACAGTACAACAGTTAATAAAATAAGATGAAATCTAAAAATTTCAATTTGAAAATTCTTGCCCTATCTTCTCTGATTCTTTTTCCCACTCTTGTTTTGGCCGATTTCACCCTAGCAGCAAGCGATTTTAAGGGTGTTGTCTACTATATTATTGATCTACTCGATCTTCTCATCCCACTTCTTTCCGGCATTGCCTTCATCGTTTTCTTTTGGGGGCTTTCGAAATTTATTCTCAATGCCGATAACAAAATTGAGATAGACAAAGGCAAAAGCTATATGTTCTGGGGAGTAATCGCTTTGTTTATTCTTCTCTCTTTCAGAACAATTATTGGTTTGCTGTCCAATGAATTCGAGTTTGGAAACTCTGCCATTACTCCGACACTAAACACTAATGCTCAGACTCCAGTAACCAGTGGTCGTGTCTTGCCACCTTAATCTCTAATTATGATAAAATCATTCTATGAAAAAAATTTTTAAATACACTTTAGCTCTGGCGTTATTTTTGCCCATTCTTGCTCTCGCCGCTCCATTCAACGGAATAAAAGATGTTCTAAAAAGTTCGATTGATCTTCTAAATGTAATGATAAGGGTAATTTTCGCTCTCTCAATCGTCTATTTCTTTTGGGGCACCTCACAGTTCATTCTTCACTCCGATGATCAAAAGTCCAGGGAGGACGGAAGGAAAAAAATGATATGGGGGATCGTTGCCATTTTTGTCATGGTCTCGATTGGTGGCATACTAGTCTTTATTGGAGGCTTGGTTGGTATACAACCTGGCACCTTACCTAGCACATCAACTGTCCCTCCGGTCGGCACACTGCCAACCGGTGGTACGGGTTTAGCTCCTTAATTTATCCACAAATATCCTTGCGTTTTTTATATTTTGTAATATAATCAGAGCGTTATAGGTAGTTAACAATTTAATAATAAATATGAAGAAATTTGTTTATACAGCCCTGTCCTTTGCTCCAGCTTTGGCCTTGGCTAAAGCAGGAGGAAACCTAAGCGGGATTTCCAGCTTGGTAACTCAGCTCGGAGGCATTATAAAGAACATTATCCCAATAATGTTTGCCTTGGCTCTGATTTACTTCTTCTGGGGTCTTATCAAATACATCCAGGCTGCAGGTGATCCAGTCGCTGCCTCAAAAGGCAAGAGCATAATGATTTATGGTGTTATTGCTATCGCAGTTATGCTATCTATCTACGGATTGGTAATCTGGCTTCAGACGAATCTAGGTATATCTTCACCACAGACTCTTCCTGTCCCAACAGTTCCTGGTATTTAATCTCTCTTAGAGATGACAAGTAATGTCACAATAATACCTTTTCTCAACAAGGTTAATGAGTTCGTGCTAAATCCACTCATTGCCCTCGTGTTCACGGTATCTTTCGCTTACTTCACCTACGGCATTGTCAGGTTTCTTAGCCTCGATGCCGCTGATGCAAAGAGGGTAGAGGCAAGGAATGCTATCATGTGGGGTATCATCGGCATGGCTATCATGTTCTCGGTTTATGGAATAATCGGCTTTGTTTTGACTAGCTTCGGTATTACAAATCCTTCACCAGCCGCAACTCCATTTCTCTTCCACTAATAAAATTGACAGCAAAATAAAAAATCGATTCTAAATCAGGATCGATTTTTTGTTTTGCAAAATTTTTACAAAGCGAAGGGCCGCAGCAGTCGCCGCGGCCCATGTATGTACTTATCTTATCCTCTTGACGGTCACGGGGACCGGCTCATCGGATAGAGATTGGAATTCGATCATCCTCACCACACCGAGTCTCGGAGAACTCAGTCTCTCGTCGGGGTCGTGAGGAATGTAAACGACGACTCGTCCACCGTTGAGTCTCATGGAAATCGGCTTCTCCGATTTGACCATGAATCTCTCTGGCGGAATGACTCGGTCACTCCAGGCATCGCCTCTTGGCGGTGCGAGAGTTCCCGGGTCAACCTGGTTTAG
>CAYUID010000038.1:0-5527 GCA_964444765.1 uncultured Candidatus Saccharibacteria bacterium | reverse complement strand
AGGTCGGCTCGTCAAGGAGAACGATGTCCTTGTCGTGACTTGCCAAAAGACCACGTGCAAGTGCTAGACTCTGTTCTTGCCCGCCGGAGAGATTGACCCCTTTTTCTTTGATGGATGAGTCAAACTTTCTCGGCAGAGCATCGACAACATCCGTAAAGCAAGCCATCTCGGTGTAACGTCGGATTAGTTCCTCGCTATAGTCAGCACCAAGAGTGATGTTCTCGAGAATGGTGGTGGTTAAAATCTCTGGATCTTGGGGAACAAGCGAGATCGCTCTATTGATCCCTTCGAATCCATGAGGAATTAAAACCCCATCTACTGAGAGTGTTAGCGTCTGCGGTTTATATAGATCCCGCACAAGCTTTAGGAAAGTTGATTTGCTGCTGCCGCTTCCACCGACAATGGCGATGTGTTCTCCGTGCTGGATCGTAATCGATAGATCATCCAGATGAAGATCATCCTGCCGTTTGCCATAAGAAAACGACAAACCTTGGATCGACAACTTCCTCCACTTTGCGGGCAGAACATGATTCAGAAAACCGGACTGCTGAAATTCATGGGCCAGAGTTTCAGCATTAATCACGCGATACTTACGCACTATTGTGTCGCTGTACTGAGAAGTGAACTGGTAAAACAGATCACTGATCCTCTCCAGATAACTCAATAGCAAGTAAGCCCCGCCGACACTGACCCCGCCTCCCCGATGTTCATAGAAGTAAAGTCCCATGACCAGGACAACCATCAGGTTGCCACATGTGCCCATGAGAGCCCACTTCCACTCACACCAAATTGCATTCTTTCGAAACAAATCGAACGGTTCTTCGATCTTGCGCATGATCGATTCAAAGACAAGCTTCTCAACACGCAAAATAATTACGGTTGAGATGTTCGTGATTGAATCAAAGATGCTTTCACTGTTTCGGTTCTCGAACAAGTTGAGCTTCTGATAGTGCACAGCCGCAACTTTATCGAAAGTGATTGTAATCCAGGCGCCGAGCGTCATCATAGAGATAATGATGACAATCGACAACGGACTGAAGTAGACGATCATCCCCAGAGAACCCAAAAGACAGATGATTGGTTTCAGGATGACAAACGCCTCGCTTGAGAAATTGAACAATCCGTCTGTCCCCTTGTGCATCTTATCGACGATGTCTCCTGAATGGTTGTCCGTGTGCCATTCTAGTGGGAGGTTCATCACACCGCCGAGGAGGAAGCGCCAGTAGTTACAGCGCGCCTTGTAGGCGTTGAGTTGCTCGATAATTCTAGCTGGTCCATGAAAAGACCAAGAAATAATCGTTCGAGCAAAGAGAAGGGTGAGGAGAAGATAAAGTTTTGGTAGACTACATTCCGTCACTCCTTCCCGTGTCACTACATTCATGATTGCCGCCAAAACCAGCGGCGACATGAATGTGTTTATGCACTCACTTACGACTTGCATGAGCACATATAGAACCACCCTGTGGCGATTACCCGTTGAGTACTTCCACGTCATAACCCACAGGTATAGAAGCGGATTGCCTTTCTTTGTCTCCAAGTATCCTCCTATTTGTAGGATGTGAATGTTAAAGAACTAAAAATGCCGCGATCTGCGCGGCATTTTTAGTGTTCAATTTAAGTGAAATTAAATACTATAAATACTGCGCAATCCTTCCTGTTGAGGAGTGGAAATTTTACCGTAGGCTAGTAACCAACCAGCAAAACTCCTGAAGAGATTAACTTCAGGTGCATCGATATTCAATTGATTACACATGTTTTTCATGGTTTTTTGATACTACACCAAATTGCCGACTTGGTCAATACAGAGTATATTTTCAAAATGGTTATTTTTTATCTTGCTATCACACTTTTATTTTTGGTTTTTTGCCTATCAGCAATTTTGTTTTTTACATTCCAAATCGTTTCAATATTTACTACTGATGCTCCTTTTGTACCCGTGCCCAAAAAGACAGTTCTGGAGTTAAGTGAAAATATTGATTTATACAAAAATTCTGTTTTTTACGATCTTGGGTGTGGGGACGCTAGGGTTCTAACTGCTCTAGCCCAAAAATATCCTGAAGCAAAATTTGCTGGGTCTGAAATCGCATTTGTTCCTTTGATTTTGGCAAAACTGAAAGCTCGAGACTTGAAAAATATTGAAATAAGAAGACAGGATATATTCAAAATGAAGCTTTCAGATGCTAGTCACATATTTTTGTACTTGTACCCGAAAGTCATAAACGAGTTATTGCCAAGAATAAAAAGTCAGTGCAAGCCAGACACAAATATAATTTCTGTTGATTTCCAGTTTACGGACTTAAAACCGACTAAAACTATCCCTGTCGGAGACACAGGGTCACTTCGGGGTAGAACTATATTTTTCTATAATATTTAGGCGGCTGGAAGCTCTATAATGAATGTCGAACCCCTGCCCTTACCCTCAGATTCGGCCCAAACTCGGCCTTTATGAGCCTCTACGACACCCTTTACGAAGGCTAGGCCGTAACCAGTGGAATTGGTGTTTACCTTGAGTGACTCGGTCCCTCTTCCACCAGATTTAAAGAGTTTGACCTTGTCCTCATCGCTTATTCCCACACCTGTATCTTTGACCTCGAGTCTAATGTTTTTATCTCCTCTAGAAAGGTTGACTTTGATTGAACCAGACAGAGTATATGTGATAGAGTTGTCCATCAAATTTCTAACAGATTCACCCAATTCTGTCGCATCCCCACTCATCCCATAGTTGCCGGAAGCAACATGAAGTTCCATAGATAATCCTCTCTTTTCTGCGTTTTCTTTTTGTTTTCGAAAAGATTCTTCGACAACGGATTTAAAATCTATAGGCTTCATGTCGTAAGGCAATGTTCCACTCTCTGCACTGGCCCCCCGCAAAATACTCTGAACGTAATCCACTCCCATGTTTGTCTCCTCCAATCCTTTTTCCAAAAGCGGCCTAGACTCATTCGGCATCGATCCATAATCACCTGTCAAAAGTTCCGCAAAAATATTTTTAGCATTACCAAACCTACCCTTAACCTGATGATTCATAAAATGAATCAAATTTAATTGTCCCTCATTCGCCTTCTTCAAATCCCCCGCCAATTGCTCAATCTGCTCCCTCTGTCTGACTTCTTTGTACACACTTCGAATCAAAAATATACTGACCAGAAGACTGATACCGAGACTAATACTATTTATGAACCATTCTCCTAAAGTATTAGATAAGGTTAATCTTACTGCTAAAGTTAAAAGCAAAGCGATTGCAAAAACTTCAGAACTTATAAGTTTAATACTCATAAGATTGTGCTTAATGATTGCATATGCAATAAACAGCACCATTATCATCGTCGATATTGGCCCCCAAGCAATGTACCTGGAAACTCCGACGATCAGATAATAAATATTAAATGTAGCGCCGACAGCAGTAGATAAAAACGTTCCAAGAAAGACTGACACTACACCAGATGTAGCAATTGATTGGGGCGGGTGTTTGTAGGCCAAATATAATTCTGAAAGTGCATAGACCATCAATCCTGTGAAATAAATTACGAAAAGGAAATGCAGTGGTCCTAGTACAAGATTTTTGTTTAGAGAATCCAAATTTTGAATATCTATAACATAGTTTGGGGATACATAAGCTAAAAAAGCGATCAAAACAGCAGGCAGTGAAATCAGTAAGAGATTTTTAAATTTAACTATCTTTCCAATATAAACCTCTACGAAATACCAAAAACTGATAGCTATACCGAGACCCGCAACGTAGCTTGAAGCAAGATATAAAAGTGAAGCTTGATAACTGTGAGAAAGTCTAATACCTAAGACTGCTAGGGTCCAAAAAACGAGCATTAAAACTAGAACACCATAACTTATATCGCTCCTCTTCTTTCCACCATGTATAAAAATAACTGTGCCCAAAAATGTATTGAAGGTAACTGTGACCAACATTAATATGGTCTCTGTGTCAAAAATCATATTTTCATTATTATCGAACCAAATTGCCATCCAGCACCAACCGCAGCAAACATAACTGTGTCCCCATTTTTTATTTTGCCCTCTCTTTTAGCTTCATCATAACCCACACCGAGGGTTGCTGTATCTAGATTTCCATAATGATCAACATGGAGAGCCATTTTGTTCCACGGTATTTCCATTTTGTCTGCAAGTATTTTTAGTAACTTATAATTAACTTGATGGAATACAAAAAAATCTATGTCTGATAATTTCATTTTTGCCTTTTCTAATCCCTTTTTAATTGCATCTTCAAACAAAGACGGTGCAACATCTTTGACTAACCTGCTATCCATATTAAAAAAGTGTTTTCTTGCTTTTACTGTCTCTATAGTAGCTGGGTTACGAGAACCACCCGCTTCAAAAACAACAGCGTTACTTGAACCATCAGCACCCCAATAATATGAGAACAAATTATTATTTTGATCTGAGGATTTACTCAAAATCATTGCACTAGCACCGTCTCCAAACATTGATGCATTTAAACGATCACGTGCTTTCATTGAAAACAAATCCCCCCCAGTTAAATTAGGATCGTTATATTGAGTCATATACGAACTAGTCGCAGTCGAAGCTACAACAAGTACATTCTTCGATACCCCAGAATTAATAAGTCCTAGAGCATTTACCATCCCATAAATAAACCCCCCACACCCTGCACTGGTTAGACCAAACGCGGATGTTCCTTTATTTGCTCCTAATCTAAAATGAAGTAGGCAAGCTGGATCTGGCATAAAATACTCCGGTGTTGAGGAGATATAAATAATTGAATCAATATCCTTTATATCTATTTTTGCGTCAGCCAGAGCAGCTCGGGCTGCTTTCTCTCCCATATCTAAATCATAATATCCATCATGCATTTTCCCTGCTTTCAAATCATAAGCGAATCTTCTTTCAATAATACCTAACTTTTCATCAATCCATTTTGCATCCCAATTAAATGGACTTCCATATTGTGGATATGTACCAGTAGGATAAAACTTCTCTAGATCACTGTTTGTGACCACAAATGGTGGAAAACATGTACCGCTACCTGATATTTCTATACTCATTTATTTTTTTTATTTAGACCCAGAGCAAGTTAATCGGAAAATGTATAGATATATTAATATACTTTTCCCCTCGAAAATAAATACTTATGAAAAACCATAACCAACGAGAAAACAAAAAAAGCCAATAGAAGACCTTCAATTAATATAGACGCAAATCCTCGACCAACAACTCCACTTAAGCCACCCCCTAATTTAGATACTCCTTCACTCAAATAAAATGAAAAAATTATATATAATAACGAATACCATAGTGTCACCCTGTGCCAGATTTTAAATGCATCTATATCCTTTTTGTAAATAATAAAGCCAAAAAATAATACCAGGGGTGAGAGTAGCATCACATAAAGATATTTATCAAGAAAATCTGATACTTCCAAACAGACAGAGTTGTTATAACAAGAGTTACTCAGATCAAGAAAAAAAGTAATGGGGACACCAAAGGTCATAACAACTGATACAGTCTTGAGTACCTTGTTCATATTTTGTTT
>CAYUID010000037.1:0-5857 GCA_964444765.1 uncultured Candidatus Saccharibacteria bacterium | reverse complement strand
TTTTCGTTTACAATTTTCTTAGATCTTCTGATTAACTCGATAGTTGCAAATAAATCTCAAGATTTAAATAATACAAAAAACACCGATGATATTCTGTCTCGTCTTGATAGTATTGAAGATGATATAAAAGAGATCGAAAAACATTTTGATCCAAAAATTAGCTGGGATGAAAATGGGAACGAATTACATTTTGATGAAAAAATCGGCTGGTATTAAATATTTTTATCGCGCTCGAGACACGTCGGAAAGGAATCCAAAAAAGTGCTGAAATAGCCTTACAGGGCTTAACCGACCACGGTTCTAACCCAAGTCTGGCAGCTAGAAATATTGTAAATATTTCGCGAAAGACTTGGACTCGAACCAGAGAGGGGTCGGGAGAGAAAGTCTCTCCCGTGCAGGAAGGATTCGGAAAACCGTCGGTTTCCGAGGAGTGAGCAGATCCAAGTCTGGTAGCTAAATAGCGTATAATTACATTCATGACAACAATAAACCCCTGGATTAATTTTAATGGTAATGCCGAAGAAGCATTTAATTTTTATAAATCTGTTTTTGGCGGAGAGTTTACAAAAGTAATTCGTTTCAAAAATCTTGCGAGCTCTGAATTTAAAGTCGCAGAAAAAGAGGCGAACAAAATTATGCAGATTGTTTTGCCTATTGATGGTACAAGGCTTATAGGAAATGATGTGCCTGAATTCATGGGAAAAGTAAGCGAAAATGAAAATAGAAGTAAAATTTATTTGGCAGTAGATAGTAAAGGTGAAGCTGAAAAAATATTTAACGGACTTTCTCTTGGGGGACAAGTAGAGGGCCCGATTGGTGATAGTCCGTGGGGAACGTATGTTGCTATGTTCAGAGACAAATACGGTATAGAGTGGGTTATAGAGTTTGATCCAAACAAATAAAGTTTTCAAAGGTTTCAGCTTTGTATATCTCAACAGATCCAGTACAAGCCAGATGAATAGCCAGCAATTTAATCATGTCATGTGATAGAATGAATTCATGAAATCCAAGAAAACAAATAATGGATGGAAAACTTGTTCAAGAGGACACAAATTTCGAGGAAGGGGACCATGCTATGTTTGTTGGCCTGGATCTCGAAAGAGAAAGAATTAATTTTTAGGAGTAAAGTTCTAACTTCGTACCAAAAGATAAGAAAAAAATTATTATATCAAAGTAAAAGTTCATTGAAAGATTTTTTTTATAAAATTCGGGGAAATATTGCCGATTGTTTCAAAGGGAAAAATCTCTTGTGGCAGGGGATTATGATTGTTTTGACTTATATCATTGTGGTTTCGGGATTTGATTGGTATTGGTTTAGAAACTTTGGTGCCACGAATTTCAATGTTTATATTGCTCCAGCACTTATATTTGGCACTTTTTTGCCTATTCTTTTGCCCCTCGTTTTTCTATTGTTTCGAAAAATGAATTTGGCCTGGGCTTTGGCACAAGCCGCTTTCCTCGGGTGGCTCATCTCTTCTACTTACAAAGCCTTCACAGGAAGAATTCCGCCAATAATAGGATCAAAATTGGTCGATATTAGCCATGGCTTTAGGTTCGGGTTCATGCGGGGAGGAATATTTTGGGGCTGGCCATCTTCTCACACAACCGTTGCCTTCGCTATGGCCCTTACTCTCTTCACTCTCTATCCAAAAAATAATTTGGTTAGGGCCCTCTCCATCCTTTACGCTGTTTATGTTGGTTTATCTGTTTCCGTTAGCATTCACTGGTTTTCAGAATTTGTGGCCGGGGCTATTTTAGGCGGAGTTATAGGTATTGTCGTTGGGAAAAGTTTTAGAGATAAGGTTATGTAATAATAATATTATTCATGGATCATCAAAAAATTAAAGTTTTTACTGTTATTGTTCTAGTGTTACTACTTGGCTTTGGTCTTTTGCTTTTGACAAAAAATAGCAATCTAAATTTAGTAAATTCCGATTATAAAAATTCGACTTATAATATTGACGAAAAAAATGTAACTTTGGTGGGTGGCGTAGCCGAGTCCGAGGTTTCTCCAGGCTCTGCTTCAAAAATTACCACTAGATATTTTGGTGGTGATCTAAAAACCGATTTAAACAATGATGGCAAAGAGGATGTTGTTTTTCTGGTTACACAAAATTCAGGAGGAAGCGGCACATTTTACTACGTCGTATCAGCTATTAATACTGGAAGCGGTTATGTGGGATCGGACGGGTATCTACTCGGTGACAGAATTGCTCCACAAGATATTGAAGTAAGTCAAAATCCAAAACAGAAAAATGTCATAGTTGTAAATTATGCAGACCGAGCTCCTGGTCAGCCAATGACGGCACAGCCCTCTCTCGGCAAAAGTGTTTATCTTAAACTTGATTCAAATAACCGCTGGGGAATAGTCGCGCCAAATTTTGGAGGGGAGTCTCGTTAATTTTGATTCCAGATTTTGAAAAATTCCATTGGATCGATCGATACGCCGTTTATTCGTAGAGAAAGGTGAAGATGAGGAGCAGTAACATATCCAGTCTGCCCTGACAGACCAATAATTCGATTTTTTTCTACCAACTCACCAACTTTTACATTTATTTTGGATAAGTGAAGGTAAAGGCTTTGAATTCCTGCTCCATGATCCACAGCGATAGTTTTACCATATGTTCGGCCCTCTTGAGTAACCCTAACTATTCCTCGGTTTATAGCATAAACGGGCGTATCTTCGCTTGCTCTAAAGTCAGTGCCCTTGTGAGCTATAACGTAATTACCAGTTTGTCTCGAGTATCCATAAGTATCTGTGACGAAAACATTTTTCAGAGGATATTGAAAATTTTCTACCCAAAGTGGTATCTTTGAGGTCTTAATGTTTTGTAAAGAAATTTTTTCTTTAACTAAAGAGTTCACAAGCTGTGCCTCACTTTCTTTTGTGTTCCCACCAAGTTTCTCAGGAATTCCTAGTGGCATTTTGACTTTCTGACGTTCAACAACAGTTATATCTTTCACCAAAACTTCTCCATCTTTCAGCTCAATTTTCAATTTGTATATACCAGGTTTTTGGTTCAAATCAACGCCAATTAGAGTATAAATATCTAAATCTTGATAAAAAAATCTCAGGCCCTGTCCTAAAAATTCACCACTCTGTATTTCCGATACATTTTTCAGATTTTCGATTTTGACCATGAGGGGATTGCCTTGCAGGACAGAATCATTATTGTTTACCAAACCTATCTCAGGGGTTGTTGCATTAGTTAAAAATGGGAGGCTAAAGAGTAGAACTATGCTAAAAATGATAAACTTTCTCACTCTCTAATTATACTCCTCTTACAAAAACAAATTTAAATAGATTAAAAGCCCGGTTTCCCGAGCTTTTAATCTATCTCTAGACTCCGAGGGCTGCTCTGACTATGGTCACGTAGTAGTTGAAGGAAGCTGATCCCCAGTATCCTGTTCCAGTAGTTATGCCTAATGGAACAAGAACTTGGGCAGAGTTAGCATTTTGCCATCTCATAACAGCACTCTTTGTTAGTCCTCCGAAATATAATGATTCAGATCCCGGTGAACCAGTCCCAGAGGCTGCTACAGTAAAGCCTGACCAGTTAAGGTACCTTTGAAGACACCTAACATCTTCACCACTTGATCCAACCGTAAGAGAACGAGTTATCTCACAGAGTGGAATTGTTGATGAAGCGGTTTGAGCATAAGCCAAATTTCCAGCAAATATTGTTAGAAAAAGGCTAGAGCTAAGAGTCGCCCAAATTGCCATTTTCAAGGTCTTTTTCATGTTATTGCGATTGAGCTTATAATTCGACCTCACATGGGTAAGACGTTCGAGACGGTTTCCTGTTACTCAAATTTAATGTTGTTATAAAAACTACAGTTGGTAGTATATATGGCATGAATGCACAAAAAATCACACCGTTTCTTTGGTTTGATAAACAAGCCGAAGAAGCAATCAATTTTTATGTTGATGTTTTTAATTCTTCTCCAGTTAAAAAAGAGGAATCAAAAATCGTAAGTATCAACAAATACCCAGACGGTCCACTAGAAGGCCCGATGAAGGGTATGGAAGGGAAGGTTCTGACAGCAGTTTTTGAGCTCTCTGGAGAGAGGTTCATGGCTTTGGATGGAGGACCATTTTTCAAACCAACTAGTGCCGTATCTTTTTACATCGAATGTGCTGACCAAGAAGAGGTTGATCACTTTTGGCAGAGATTGGGAGATGGCGGAAACCCGGATGCACAACAATGCGGTTGGCTCATGGACAAGTTCGGTTTTTCTTGGCAGGTCATTCCAAAAAGAATGCCAGAGCTAATGAGTGACAAAGACAAAAAGAAGGCAGATAAAGTTATGCAGGCTATGCTCAAGATGAAGAAAATTGATATCGCCAGACTAGAAGAGGCTTACAATTCCTAGAAAACTTCTTGATTAGGAAACTTTTTTCAACTCATCCATCAATTCATCAACGTAGTGGAAGAACCTTTCGTCTCTTGTGTTTCTTGGTCTCGGCAAGTCAATTTTAATTGTCCTTTTGATTTCACCAGGGTGAGGAGACATTACCAGTATTTCGTCGGACAACTCAACAGCATCAGGAATAAGGTGGTTAACCATAAAAATGGTCATGTTGTAGTTTTTCCAAATCGAAAGAAGATCATTTTTTAGTGCTTCTGTTGTTACGGTATCTAGGCTGGAAAAAGGCTCGTCTAAAAAAAGAATATCAGGAGAAATAGCCAATGCTCTGGCTAAACCAACTCTTTGGCTTTGCCCACCCGAAATTTCGTTCGGGTACTTATTTTCAAAACCCGCTAAGCCAACTTCAAGAAGCTTTTCTCTAGAAATTTTCTCTCTTTCTTTCGATCCCATTCCTAACATTTTTGGACCAAATGAAACGTTTTCTTCGGCTGTCAGCCAAGGAAAAAGAGCGTGTTTTTGAAAAACCATGGCTGGTTTTTTGAAATGTTTTTCTATCTTACCCCCAGATTCTGTCATAAGCCCCAGAATTACTCGAAGAAGAGTCGATTTACCTGTGCCTGATGGTCCAACGAGAGTAACAAAAGAGCCCTGCTTAACTTCCACATTTATATTTTTCAAAACAAATTCTCTCTCTTCTTCAAAGCGAGCCGAGACATCATTCATTTTTAAAATATAATCATTCTGCATAACGATGTTGAGTACTTTTTGATAAAAGAGGGGACCAGATTAATCTGTTTAGAATAAAAACCAAAATGAGTATTGCTACAGTTCCGGCTATAACCGAGGAGCTGACGCCTCCGCTCTTGGTGGCCACATCAATAAACTGACCAAAACCTCCAATACGACCAATTATTTCCGCACCTATAACAGCCTCCCAGCCGATGGCGATACTGACTATTGAACCAGTAATGATTGAAGGGAAAGACAGGGGTGCCAAAAAATAAAATATTCTTTTCACACCATTGGCTCCGAAGATATGAGCAGCATCGGAGAGTTCTTGGCTGGCGCTTCTGGTCGCGGTCATAATAGCAAAAAGTACTGGCCAAACTATTGAGGTTGTAGCAAAAATTATAACCATGATGTTTGTGTAGCCCAAAAAGTAGGCAAAGAGTGGAATCAGGGCAAAAGATGGAACGTTCTGGAACACATCAAAAATTGGGAACAACAGATCTGATAATTTTCCAGTTCCAGATAAAAATCCCACTACCACTGCTACAAACAGAGCAATAATATATGCAACCAAAAGTCTCAATGTTGATTGAAGAAGTGCAACAAGGAGATCTTGCCAAGGTACACCTCGTATAAATCCGAGACTAAAAAAAAC
The DNA here is from genome assembly GCA_964444765.1 of uncultured Candidatus Saccharibacteria bacterium. Lineage (GTDB taxonomy): Bacteria > Patescibacteriota > Minisyncoccia > Phycocordibacterales > DATDWN01 > C7867-006. The sequence goes on along the minus strand of CAYUID010000037.1, from coordinate 102 downwards.
TATGGTCAAGAAAATTATACTAGCGAAAACATACCATGATCGCCTTATATGCTTTCTGTGTCTTTTTACATGAACAGGGTGGCTTGAACGCGGTTCTCTAAT
>CAYUID010000036.1:0-5990 GCA_964444765.1 uncultured Candidatus Saccharibacteria bacterium | reverse complement strand
GGGGAGAAGTTCATGCAGACATACTACGTCGGCTATGGACACAAGTCGATAGGCGACTGTGGGTCGACAACGCTCTGCATCGAGAATATTTCGATGCTCACTGCAAAGGCGATCCAGCACAACAGGCTCTACAATGGTCAGGAAGCGAGCACTCGCTACCTGGACATGACAGAACAGGCCATTCTCAATCCGCTCGGAACCGAAGCGGGCGAAAAAATCCAGGCTTGCTGGATAACTTTCTACCGCAAGGCGCTGGAGAGATTGGTGCCTTATCTCACGGCGAAATACCCAGCGCTTCCCAGTGACCCGCCAAAGATTTACAACAAAGCAATCAGCGCACGTGCATTCGATATCGCACGCGCGTTCTTGCCAGCTGGCTGTACCACGTACGTTGGCTGGCATACAACGCTCCGCCAGGCTTGGGACCACATGCTCGACATGTCGTTTCATCCGTTGGAGGAAGTACGAACCACAACAGCACGTGTTCTGGAAGATGTAAAAATACAGTATCCGTCGAGTTTCGGGTTCAAACATTATCCGGAGCAAGACGAATACCTGGCGAGCTGTGGAATGAATCTCTACTTCAATTTCTACCTTGGTTCGCCGTTCTATCACACAAGCGAGCTGGACACGTTGGGACTACGGCAAGCAACGCCTGCCAGTCTGCTCACAACACGGCCGGTGAAAACCGAGTTGCCAGACTGGTTCGATCGCTACGGACAAATGCAGTTCCGATTTCTCCTGGATTTCGGATCGTTCCGAGATCTTCAGAGACATCGCAGTTGCACCCAGCTCATGCCGCTTCTCACTACTGGAAATGGTTTCGGGCAGTGGTACCTCGAGTCATTACCTGAAGAACTGCGAGAATAAGCGATCGACATACTGAAGCAACAGGAAGTCGAGATCATGGAGATCCGAGACCAATTTGTGCGCCAGTACTATATCGCCATGGGCTACAACGTCGCCTGCGAACTTACTGCGGGCCTGCCTTCACTCGTGTACATCGCTGAGTTGCGTTCTGGTCAAACAGTCCACCCGACACTACGGCCAATCGCACAGAAAATCGGCAATGTGTTGAAAAGCATATTGCCCGAGATGGCCATTCACGTGGACAATTCGCCAGACGAGTGGTCAACAGCTCGAGGAAAACACGATATCGTCAAAAAAGAGTAGACAGAAAACCCGCGGGTGCCATCTCGGCTCCCCGCGGGTTCGTCGTAATTGCAAGTCTACCAGTTCTTGAAACCCTTGATGTTCTTGGCTAGGCGTGGACCTGCCCCAGTGTAGTTCGATCCCCCTTCGACTCCGTAGAGCTTTTGGGGAACCTCATCGGTTCTGTAGAAAACCATCCGGCAGACCGGCCGATTATCCCAGAAACGAATCGGCATCCTGCCAAGGTGAACCTCGAGCACACCTTGTGTTCCACCACCAGCTCCGAAGGAGTTGTCGAAAAATCCAGCCTCATGCGATGAGAACTCACCGAGGTTGGGCGAGTAATCTTCCATGAAAGCACAGACCTCCGGCGGAATGTAAACGCGTTCCTTGGTGGCGAATAGATAGAACGACTGCGGATGAAGAACGACGTCACCGTACTTCTTTAGTCGGAGAGGTCTCCAAAAATCTTCCCTCTCGTCGACTTCGACCTGACCGAGATGAACCGATTCGTCTGGATTCAGAACCGATTCATAACCTGCACACTGGCCCATGAGGTCCAGATGCAGATACAAAGCTCCGTCAGAAATGACTGCATCGATCGGCTGGCCGTTCATATCACGAACAATGCCGTGTTGGGAATGTAGGACCGCCAACTCTTCATTCGTCAACGGTACAGACTTCGAGCTAGCCAGTCTCATTTGTGTGAGCGGCTTGCCGGGATACACGGTGGTGTTGAAACGTAGAGGCGAAACCTCAACGTACAATTTCCCTCGGTATCCGTAACGCGTGACGTCGAGCTTTGGGTTGCCGTCAGAGAGATTGCGCGCGAAGAGACCGTTTCTTCCGGTCGTGCTCTTCGACGAAAAAATCGCACGAAACTCTGGCGACAACTTCAGATCGACAGCGAGCGGAATTACGTACGTTGCTCCTCGCCGCAGCATCGTACCATCACGTCCCAGTTGAAATTTGGAGACCGAAAAACGGTCAAGCAAACTTTCAACCGACTCCCCATCTCTTGGCGGGCTACTGACTGAAACCTCGTAGCACTGATTGCCGATCGGCAGATCGAGGCTAGCGGGTTGCAGATGCTCATCGAGAGAAATGTAGGAATTAATCATCGGGCTTGCACCCCCGATGACCTTCTTCAAACTCTGGTATGAAAGAACCCTTTCCTGCCTCCTGGCAGGCACTCTAACATACTTGATAAATATTTTAAAACCTAAACAAAAAATCACCCGAAGGTGATTTTTTACTTCACATCGACGCCCATGCTTCTTGCAGAGCCAGCAATGATTTTCATTGCGGCCTCAATGTCGTTTGCATTCAAATCTTGCATTTTCTTTTCAGCGATTTCTTTTAGTTGGGCCTTTGTGATAGTTCCAATTTTTGAAACGGTGTTTTTTCCCGAACCTTTTTCTTTTTTCAAAGCTTTCAAAATAAGTGCCGACGCTGGAGCAGTTTTTAGAACAAAAGTGAAAGATCTGTCTTCGTAAACAGAAATCTCGGCAGGGACAGTTTCTCCCACCATATTTTTAGTAGCGTCGTTATACTGTTTTACGAATTCACCAATGTTTATTCCAGCTTGGCCCAAAATAGGACCAATAGGAGGAGCAGGGGTGGCCTTACCCCCAGTTAGAATTACCTTTAGTTTTTTTGTTATCTTTTTTGCCATATTAGCTTTGGTAGACTACCTTAAATTTTCTTTACTTGCAAGAAATCGAGCTCGACTGGAGTCTCACGGCCGAACATAGCGACGAGAACCTTGACCTTGCCTCTCTCCTCATCGACTTCGGAAACTTTTCCCTCCAAATCTTTGAACGGCCCATCGACGATAACAATAGCGTCGTTAATAGAGAGATCAATTTTGTGTTTAACATTGTGAGCATTCATTCTCTTGAAAAGCTCATCAATTTCTTTCTGCTCAATAGGCACAGGGTAAACTCCAGAACCGACGAAACCTGTAACCCTCGGGGTGTTCCTGACAACATACCAAGAATCCTCTGTCACAATCATATCTACCAAAATGTAGCCAGGATAAATTTTTTCTTCCTCCTCGACTCTTTTTCCTCCTTTTATTTTTATTTTCTTCTCCGTTGGAACAATAACATTGAAAATCTTGTCTTCCATGCCGAGTGACTCTATGCGCTGTTTTAGATTTCGCATAACAGCATTTTCATATCCAGCGTAAGTGTGGATAACGTACCAATTCCTAGTATTGTGGATTTGCTGTTTGGACATGTTTTAGACGATAAATTTTTGCAGAACCAGTTTGAAAATATAATCAAAAAATCCCAAGAAAAATGAAACGAAAATGGAAACGAGAATCACAACGATTGTAAAAGCAATAGCCTGATTTCTGGTTGGCCATGAGACGTGTTTTAACTCTCCTTGTGTGTCTTTAAGATAAGTAATGAGTGACATCTTTTTTTGTTTAGTAAAAAACCCCCGAGGGGCTAACCCTATAATACTCCACCTATTGCAAAAGTCAACTTGAATCAAAACTAGTAAAACTGGTACAGATGCTAGGCGCAGGAGATTTTGCGAGTGAGCCTTACTTTGATGTAAGGTGAAAGAGCAAAATTGAACTGCAACAACGCAGATGAGCTAGTTTTATTAGTTTTACTCTACCTCGTAGGTTATGGTGACGTTGGATGTAATCTTATTCTCCCCTGTTGGAATTTGAGGTGGAACTGGTACTGACATCACAGAGCCTGCGGCTTTGTCGGCCATTCCATAGTAGACCGGTGTTGGTTGGCCTGACTCATAAAAGTTAACAATTTTGTCGAGTCTGACTCCCAAAGACTTTGCTAAAACTTTTGCTTTGTCCTTTGCGTCCTGGACAGCTTTGTCCCTGGCTTCATCTTGAACCTTGTCCATATCATCGACTACAAAATCCAATCCACTTATGTTCGTTGCTCCCAAACTTCCGACCTGGGTCAAGACATCCCCGGCTTTATCAGTTTGTCTAACCTTTACCTCGACTGTTTGATTGACCTCATAACCAATAAGAACTTGTTTTGGTGGAGGACAATAACCATTTGTACAAACCGGAGCTCTGGAGTAATCGTATTTTGGATAGGAGTTATAACCAGTGGTCTTTATATCTTTTTCAGCAACACCCATTGATTTCAAAGAATTCAAAATTGAATTTATTTTCTGGCTAGCCGTATCTTGCGCTTCTTTGACCGTTTTACCTTCTTCCACTACAGAGAAAGAAAATGATCCAACATCAGGAACGGTAAAAACCTCCCCAGTACCAGTGACAGAGATGACGTTTGTGGCATAAGTTCCTCTACCAATATATGAGTTCTCTTTTATTGAGTTTAAAGTTTTGGAAGCCAGAAAAGCTGCCAGTAAAACTGCGACGAGCATAAATGAATCGTAGATTCTCTTTTTTTGTGTTGCGTCAAAAAATTGATCCATTTTTGTAAGGATTAATTGTAATAGGACTATTTTAGCACATGTTTTGCTTTTCTAGCTCGAACCCTATCTTTGTAGATGATGATAGAAATATAGGAGACAGAGAGACCGACTATGATACCCACAAAGACATCAGAGAACCAGTGAACCCCGAGATAAATTCTGGAGAAAGCCATAGCCAAAATGAGAGTCGTGCATACTGCATTAAAAATTACCCTACTATAGGCTGAAAACGAATCATCGAAAATAAACATAAGCATCATAAAAAATATGGTAGCCATGGCTGCATGGTAACTCGGGAAACTCTGACCAAAAGAAGCCACCACTCCATCGACTGGCCTTTGGACATCAAAAATAATTTTCAAAAGATAAACAACCAGCGCGCCGGATAAAAGAGAGAGGACAAATAATTTTACCTGCCTTAGACCTTTGATGAGATAAACCATGAAGGAAATGCATACAACAAGAGAGACAAAATAAATAGATAAGTCAAAAACTTTTGACAGAAGAAAGAAAAATTCTGTCAAAGGCATTGTTCTCGTGGTCCCAAAATAGTTTTGAATGTAAAGATCTAAATAGTTCATATTTTATTACTCTGACCACCTAGCAAAAATACCACATGGCAAAAGCCTGCCACCAGAAGACTCCTTGATTGAAAGCTCCCCAGAGGAAAATTTCCCACCATTTCGAGCAAGACTTCTTAAAAGATTCTCATATGAAGTCGGTGAATATATAGAGGAGTAGCCAGTTAAAACCAAGGCAAGAGGATTTGAAGAAATGAGGGGCTTGAGTCTTGTAATGAGTAGCAGAAGATCTTCTTCAATTTTCCAAACTTCCTTTTTACTCCCCTTTCCATAAACTGGCGGGTCAAGGAGGATTACATCATATTTTTTCTCTCTCTTTATTTCCCTCTCGACAAACTTCCTAACATCATCAACGATAAATCTGACTGGTTTACTTTCCAATCCGGAATTTTTTATATTATTTTTTGCCGCCTCAATAACAAACTCTGAAGCATCAACATGACAAACTTCTGCACCAGCTCTAGCACATGCCATACTGGCTCCGCCTGTGTAAGCAAACAAGTTCAAAACGCTGACTTTTGCGCCAGATTTTGTTCTGGAAGATATTTTATCCTCTAGCCACCTCCATTGAGAAGATTGTTCTGGAAAAAGACCGAGGTGTTTAGAAGGTAAAAGTTTGAGATTTAAATTAAAATTTTCTAGTGATACAGGCCACATCTCTTCCATTTTTGTTATCATTTTCCACTTACCGACGGCGCCTTCTCTTTCAAAAATAGCGTCAGCTGACTTCCATTTTTCTGGTTGGAGTTTGTTCAAAATAGCTTGGGGATCTGGAACAGCTAAAATATATTTTCCATAACGTTCGAGTTTCTCACCCTCCCCACTATCCAA